>QMZJ01000008.1 GCA_003663115.1 Candidatus Altarchaeales archaeon
TACATATCCAACAAAATGCTTCTTCCAGAACTCTCTGAGATATATCGATTGAGAAATAAATTTGGCATTACGCAGACGGAGCTGGCGAAGAGAGCGGGTGTGAGTCAATCCCTGGTGGCTAGATTGGAGAGAGGAAGGGTAGATCCTCGCTATTCCAAGGTTGCCGGTATTTTCAGGGCACTGGACGAGCTTAGAGGCGGGGGGATCCTCGCAAGGGAATTGATGACCCCAGAGGTGGTCGGCGTTCAACTGACAGATTCTATGGAAAGAGTAGCGGGGATTATGAAGAGGTATAATGTATCTCAGATGCCCGTCTTTGATGGAAAAAAGGTGGTCGGTTCGATCTCAGAGAGGGTTATTCTCGATGAGATAGCAAAGGGTGCCGATATGCGTGATTTCTCTCACAGGAGTGTGGAGGAATTTATGGAGCACCCCTTCCCGATCGTGAGCATGAATACACCCCTAACAACGATCTCCTCTCTCCTGGAATGTAACACTGCAATTCTCGTTATGGAACGCGGTGACATTAAGGGGATTATCACAAATGCGGACCTACTTAAGGTTGTACATCGATAATTATTATAAAATGGGCAAGACGATCTCCGAAAAGATTCTATCCGAACACTCGGGGGAGGACGCATATTCTGGGGATATCGTCATAGCAGAGGTTGACTTTGCGATGAGTCAGGATGGCACCACACCATTGGCCATAAGAGCCTTCAATGAGATGAAGACAAAGAGGGTATGGGATCCTGACAAGATAGCCTTCGTTATCGATCACTCGGCACCAAGCCCGAGTAAAGAGGTTTCAAACCTTCATGGAATGATGCGGGATTTTGCACGGGAACAAAAGATAGAGAATTTTTATGATATTGGTTGCGGCGTATGCCATCAATTAATGCCAGAAAAGGGGCACGTTGTTCCGGGCGACCTGATAGTTGGAGCGGACTCCCATACCTGTACATATGGGGCCCTGGGGGCATTCTCAACCGGGATAGGGAGTACCGATATGGCAGCAGTCTTTTCTTCCGGTAGATTGTGGTTCAAAATCCCCGAGACAATAAAGCTTATAATTAATGGAAAATTGCCTGATGGTGTTTATTCGAAGGATTTGATCCTGTACCTGATCGGAAGGATGACCGCGGATGGAGCAACCTACAAAGCAATAGAATTCACGGGCGAGGTAATTTCAGATTTAAGTATTGATGCAAGGATGACCATCAGCAATATGGCAATTGAGATGGGCGCCAAGGTCGGTTTGATCGATGTGGATAAAAAAACGCTGCAATGGGTAAAGAAGCACTCGGATAGAAGGTTCACGGTCGTAAAGAGCGATCCAGATGCCAGCTTTGCGGAGATCAGGGAATACGACATCTCGGATCTGGAGCCGCAGATAGCGAAACCGCACACGGTAGATAATACCTGTGATATCTCAGAGGTCGAGGGAACCCGAATAGATGAAGCATATATAGGTACATGCACCAATGGCAGACTCGAGGACCTGAGGATCGCGGCAGGGATCCTGAGGGATAAAAAGGTAAGCAAAGACGTTCGCTTTATCGTAGCTCCGGCATCCAGGGATGTCTATCTGAGGGCAATGAACGATGGTGTAATCCAGACTTTATTAAAAGCGGGTGCTTCCATCGTAACCCCGGGCTGTGGACCATGCGTCGGAACCCATAATGGAATTCCGGCAGATAACGAGAACGTAATCTCCACGGCCAACAGGAATTTCAAGGGCAGGATGGGGAACAACAGAGCATCTATCTATTTGGCCTCCCCGGCAACGGTGGCAGCCTCCGCAATTACGGGGGAGATAACAGATCCGAGGAGATTTCTATGATTCCGGCGACATTATTCTATATCTACTATAGATGAAAGATATGAAAGCGTATGGACCCGTTCCTTCGAGACGATTGGGGAAGAGTCTTGGAATAAATAACATCCCCCCAAAGGTATGTAGCTATTCTTGCGTTTATTGCCAGCTTGGAACCACGATAAGGACATATATAGAGAGAAGGGAATTCTACGGGGTTGAAGCAATAATTAAAGACGTTAATAGAAAGGTAAAAGAGGCCAAGAAGAATAAAGAGATCATAGACTATCTGAGCTTTGTCCCGGATGGGGAACCGACCCTGGACATCAATTTGGGGAGAGAGATTGAGCTTTTAAGGTCATTGAGGATTAAAATTGCGGTGATCACGAATGCCTCTCTCATCTGGAGGGAGGATGTTGGAGATGACCTACTGGGGGCGGATTGGGTCTCCCTCAAGGTCGATGCCATAAGTGAAAAAATCTGGCATAGAATTAATAGACCCCACAGGTCCCTGAGGCTTGAGAAGATCTTAGATGGAATGCTAGAATTTGCCAGGGTCTTTGGGGGGGAGCTTACAACAGAAACCATGTTAATTCGAGGAATTAACGATAATGATAGAGAGATTGGAGAGATAGCTGACTTTCTCTCAGAGTTAAAACCAGACAGGGCATATATCTCCATCCCGACCAGACCGCCGGCAAGAAGGGATATAATGCCGGCATCAGAAGAGAAGATTAATATGGCATACCAGATCCTTAGTAATAAATTATCTAACGTAGAATATCTAATCGGTTATGAGGGAAATGCCTTTGCATTTACCGGAGATGTTGAGGAGGACCTACTCGGCATTACATCGGTGCATCCAATGAGAGAGGAGGCCGTTAGAGAATTTTTATCCAAGACCCGTTCCGATTGGAGTATTATCGAGAGATTGATCGAGGAGAATAAGCTCATAGAGACGGAATACGGGGGAAAGAGATTCTACATGAGGAGGTTATTTTAGGGTTATACTATCCTTTTTCCGGCATCTGGACCGGGTTTTATTGTATAGATTCGGTCACTATCACCTCAACAACTCCCCTCGGACATCTATTCTTCTTTTTCAGCATAAATTCCCTGCCTCTCTCATAGACGGGACCCTTAGAATGGTGGATTGCATTCCCCTTAATTAATCTTATAGGCTTCCTCGGTATCGGGATCCAGAAGGATAAACAAATCTTCTTATTCTGTAATTCATTTTCCTTTGTTGCTCGCGTGAAATTACCCAGGGGGATAAGCCCGTCCACATCGAGAATCTTTTTCCAGAAGATCGGGACAACATTGGGTTTCTATCTCTATCTGCCGTTCCAAGGGAAACCAATTTGGAATTCTCAAACAGCTCTTTAACTCTAAGGGGCATCATACTTATTAAGTAGATTTATAGTCCTATAAATTCAATAGGTAACCAAGAATGAAGATTACTCTGATCTACGACAACGAGGCCTACAGGGAGGGTCTTAAAGCCGATTGGGGTTTCTCCTGTCTCGTGGAGGTAGAAAATCAGCCGAGGATTCTCTTTGATACTGGTGCTAATGGCAAGATACTTCTTGAAAATATGAAAAAGCTTAATATCAAACCTGAAGGTATCGATGAGATATTTATATCTCACTCCCACTGGGATCATACCGGGGGGCTCCCCGACCTTCTTAAGATAAACCCGGATGTTACAGTCTATTCCCCGTCATCCTACCGACCTCCAAAGGCAAAAAAGATCGTGAATATTGAAAAAGCGATGCGGATTCATGGAAGTATCTTTTCCACCGGAGAATTAATGGGGATAGAACAATCTCTCGTAGTTAATACGGACAGGGGATTGGTCGTTATCGATGGCTGCTCCCATCCCGGGGTGGGGAATATTCTTCGGACAGCGTCGCAGTTCGGAAGGGTTTACGCCTTAATTGGAGGCCTGCATGGCTTTAGAGAATTTGCTCTGCTCAATGACCTGGGGCTGGTCTGCCCCTGCCACTGCACACAGCACATATCTGAGATAAAGAGGTTGTATCCCGATAAATACGTTGAGGGCGGAGCGGGCAGGGTAATTGAGCTATAGGAAATGAAGATGGAAGAATCTAAATGTATATTATGCAAGATCGCTCGAGGAGAGGCAAAATCATGGAAGATCTATGAGGACGATTTTTCTCTGGGTATACTGGATATAAATCCCTGTGCGGAGGGTCATTGCTTAGTGGTTCCGAAAAAGCATGTAGTTAGGTTTTATGAGATGGAGGACGAAGAATTATCAAGGTTATTTCATGCAGTAAAGATTGTTGCAAACAAGATCAAGAGTGCTATTAATCCGGATTTCGTTTGTATCTTCATCCGCGGGGGGAGGATATCCCATCTTCACGTGGCCGTTTTTCCCTCTATGAAGAATGACTCCCTGAGCGGGTTCCCCCAGAGCAGCTTTGAAAAGGTTACAGTCAATTTAGATGATGTGGCGGAAAGAATCAGGAATGCATAATCTAATAACCTCTCAACCACTGGATTTTCTCCATTTGATATGTAAGTTGCTTCACCTTTCTTTTTCATTTTTATTTCTCTCAATTTATAATTAATTAAATTCATATAGAGGACACAGAATGGCGACTCATAGGAAAATTGTTCTGGGGATCTGTGGAAGTGTTGCCGCGATTGAGACACCAAGGGTCGTGAGGGAATTATCCCGTAGGGGCATAGATGTCGAGTGCGTGATGACAAGATCCTCTAAAAGAATAATCCACCCCGATGTTCTGGAGTGGGCATCGGGCAACAAGGCAATAACGAGGTTAACGGCTAATTTAGAACATGTAAGGCTGTGCGGCGTTCGGGGCGAGGCCTCCCTGATGATGATATGCCCGGTAACCGCAAATACCATATCGAAGATCGCCAATGGTATAGGCGACACCCCAGTCACAGCATTTGCGACAACTGCTATTGGCTCTAAGATTCCATTAATTTTGGTACCCGCAATGCACCTCTCCATGTACGAAAACCCATTCGTTGTAGATAACATAAAGAGACTCAAGGATAATGGTGTGAAGTTTATCGAACCGAGGATCGAGGAGAACACGGCCAAATTGGCAAACATCGATGAGATAGTAGATGAGGTCCTAAATGTAATAGAAAATGAACCTGACGCTTAAAGAGGGCAGTTTCCTGGTAAGATTCGCCAGAGAGGAGATAAAGGCTCACTTCGAGGGCAAGGAACCGGAGATACCGGAGGGTATGGAGGAGCTCATGTCGAGAAAGTCTGGTATATTTATTAAACTGAACAGATATCCGAGCCATAGTCTAAGGGGGTGCTTTGGTTACACGGAGGGCATTATGCCCCTTGGCAGCGCACTGAGAGATATCTCTATATATGCTGCATTCAGGGATCATAGATTTCACCCCCTTAGAAAGAGCGAATTGAATACGACGGTTATAGAGGTTTCCATACTCTCGGAACCGGAGCTCATCCACGTAGAGAATCCGGAGGAATATCCCGGGAAAATAAAAATAGGCAGGGATGGCTTGATTGCGGAGAAGGATTCCCTTAAGGGTGTCCTATTGCCCCAGATGCCGATCGAATTCAGATGGAACCCGAAGGAGTTTCTATCTCATACCTGCATGATGGCCGGTTTAGAGCCAGGCGCTTGGCATTGTCCGGACATAAAAATTTATAAATTTAGTGCACAAATATTTGCAGAGGAGGAACCGAATGGAAAGATCATCAGAAGAAAACTTAGGGTTAGATAAAATGGATTACTACAGAGAGTTGTTTGATCTTATTGAAAAACAGCATAAATGGAGGGGGAGTTGCATAAATCTGATAGCATCTGAGAATGTAACCTCACCAGCGGTAAGGGAGGCGATCGTCTCCGATTTTGGGCACAGATACGCAGAGGGTCTTTTGGGAGGTAGGAGCAATGGCATACAGTTATTTGACAGATTCTATCAGGGCACAAGATATTTTGACGGGATTGAGGCAATAGCAATGAAGCTGGCCGAGGACCTCTTCGGGGCAGAACACGCAAATGTTGTCCCGGTTTCTGGGGCCATCGCAAATCTTACCGTTTATAATGCATTAACTCATTATGGAGATAAAATCTCTGGTCTAAGGGTGGAGGCCGGTGGGCATATAAGCCATACCCATGTGAGCTGTGCCGGTGTTATCGGCCTAAAAGATGTTCCCTATGCCTTTGACGAGAGGGAGATGAACATAGATGTAGATAGATCCAGGGAGACACTCCTGAAAGAAAAGCCGAGGATCATGATGCTCGGCGCAAGCGTGTTCTTATTCCCCCACCCGATCAGGGAGTTGAGAGAGGTCGCAGATGAGATAAATGCAAAGATAGTTTATGATGGCGCCCACGTACTGGGTCTGATTGCGGGGGGGAGATTTCAGGATCCATTCAGAGAGGGAGCAGATGTATTCACAACCTCAACACACAAGACCTTTCCGGGGCCCCAGGGGGGCATGATTCTCTGTAAAAATGAGCTCGCTAGTAAGATAGACAATTCGGCATTCCCGGGGTTGACGAGTAATCACCATCTCCATCATGTTGCCGGATTGGCTGTGGCCTTGGTAGAGATGCAAAAATTTGGAAGGGAATATGCCGATCAGATAATTAGGAACTCTAAGGCCCTGGCACAGGCAATGTATGAGCTCGGTTTTAGTGTTCTTTGTGAACACAAGGACTTTACGGAGTCTCATCAGGTATTGGTGGATGTTAGCAGTATTGGTGGCGGTGATAGAGTAGCCAACGACTGTGAAAAGGCAAATATAATCCTAAATAAAAACCTCTTACCGTGGGACTCTTTAAAGGATGCGGGAAATCCCTCCGGAATCAGGATCGGCGTTCCGGAGGTTACTCATATTGGGATGAAGGAGTCGGAGATGAATGAGATCGCGGAATTTCTGAAGAGGGTTGTAATAGAGAAGGAAAAACCGGAAAGGGTCAAAAAAGATGTGATAGAGTTTATGAAAGACTACAACAAGGTCCACTACTGCTTCGAATCAGAGTTGGGGGCGTATGAGAATATAAGGTTTAAATAGCCCGGTATTTATGCGTTGACTCTACATAATGTAAAGGTGGTTGCGTATGAGGAGGCCCTTTTTTTTATTATCTCTTCTATCGTTGTGTTATTGCGTGCAGGGTATTGCTACCGACATTGTCCCCAGTGGTTGGGCCAGTGTTCCCCCCGTGATTGATGGTGCCTTCTCCCCGTCGGAGTGGTCCAATTCCACGGTAATCGTTTTATCTGGTTTCGATCGGCTCTATGTCATGAATAACCGCACTCATTTGTTTTTTCTTTATAGAATCTTGGACAGGAACAGATTCTACAAAGATTCTGCTCTATTTCTTGACCCCAACGGCGATGGACTCTATGACTACACCTATGGCGACAGCAAAGTATTTGTGGTTTTCCCTCTGTTTGGTGGTCCCGTTGGTGATGGTGGGAGTGTTTATTGTGGCAATCCTCTGTTTGGCGTCTCCGGGATGAACTGCGGCGACTCTTTTGGAGATATCGTGGGGGATTGTAGGCTTGTTCATAGCAGGTCTTCTACTTCCATCATCTCCGAAATTTCAATCCCACTGGACAGTGCATCGGGAAATGGTGTCTTTTTCTGGCTCCTCTATGGTTTCCCATCCCCTATTTGCTATCCTGAGGCTCTGCAGTGCTTCCGTAACCCGGTGTTCGCTGAACTCATACTCGCCGATGGTCCCGAGGATACAGAGCAGGTTATCTATCGAGGGGACTACGTCGGCCCACTTGATTACTATGATATAAAACCATCCCCAGCTAACTGAGATATCCCCATGGTAACATAATCAGGGCTTGATCTCTATCTTCAGAACATCGCCGTCTTTTATCTTGTGTTTTTCTCTAAGTTTTTCCTTGCTCACTATCTCAAACTCATCGATGTAGTGTTTTCTTTGAGGTATTACCAGATAGCAATCCTCTTCCCATTCATCCCCCATGAGCTTTACCGGCATATACCTTATTTCTCCAAAGGTTCTGTCGCCTTTTTTGAAGCCTCTTATAGTGCCCGTTGTGTATTTATCTATGCTTGGATATGTCCTTTGGGGTTTGATATTCAGGGTTCCGAAGAATGGCTTAAAACCGATACTCCTCTGTAATCTATCTGCGTACTCCCTGACGTAATAGGCGCCTTCACCGAGTCCGCTGATTACCTTGCCCTCAATTAGCATGGGTTTATCACCCTCTTCGATAAAATCCCGCAGATTTAAATATACCTCTTCCAAGAGATTTATCCCCTTTTCGGTAAATTTAACCACTTGTCCTTTACCCTTCCTGCTCCTTTCGATAAATCCCCGCTTTTCCAATCTCGTCAGGTAGCGAGAAGCACTCTGTTGTGAGATCCCCAGGTAATTTCCCAGCTCCGATGAGGAGATTAAGAGTTTATCCCCTCTGAACCTCATCCGTTTGCCGAGTTCATAAAGAATTAAGAAGCTTCGATCCATCCTAAGAAAGAGCTATACTTCAAGGTCTAATGCCCTTACCAACTCCTCATACCTATTCCTTATTGTAACCTCGGTTACTCCAACCAATCTGCCAGCGATGCCCTTCTGTGTCTGTTTATCATTTGTTATCTTTCCGGCGAGATAGATGGCTGCTGCGGCAACCCCAGTGGGACCCTTCCCCGATGTTATACCCCTCTTCGTAGCCATTTCTAGAATCTCTATCGCCTTTGCCTCGGTCCTTCCAGACAACCCGAGCTCTGAAGCAAACCTTGGCACATAGTCCATTGGAGTCGCTACGGGCATCTTCAGCTTTAGCCTTCTACAGACAAATCTATAGCTCCTGCCGATGTCTTTCTTTTTAACACCCGAAACCTCCTCCAGCTCTTCCAGTGTTTTTGGGAGATGATGCCTTCTGGATATCAGATAGATGATGGCGGCAACTACACACTCTATGGACCTCCCCCTGACCAAACCACTGGTAACGGCTCTACGATACCACATGGCGCATTCCTCTTTTATATTGTTTGGTATCTTAAGACAGGCACACATTCTATCCAGTTCGGGTAAAGCAATAGAAAGGTTTCTTTGGATGGAATCAGACATTCTAGAGCGTCGTTGCCATTTTCTGAGCCTGTAGACCTGGGCCTTTCTCTCGGGTTGGATGGGTCCACCCCTTATGTCCCTGTCGTATCTGTCTATCTCTGTAGTAAGACCCTTATTTAACTTCGAATACCTTACCAGACCACCGGTCCTTGATCTCCTGCTTTTCTGATCCTCATCAAAGGCCCTCCACTCTGGGCCAAAATCGAACATCTCATCCTCTATGACAAAACCACAATCCCTGCAGATTATCTCACCGTGGGTATAATCGGTCTTCAGATTAGTACTCTGACAATTCGGGCAACTCAGCTGTTCTTCATAATCTAGAGCTTCCTCATCCGGAGGGACTTTAGCAGTGGCCATTTTATCAGCTTACATACAATGTTTTTCCGATAAATGTCTCGGGATTTTTGAAATTCCCCGACAATCTAACAACGAAATATGGCATATCCACCCTGCCAATTATATCAGAAATCCTTCCTATATTCAATTTGTTAACAGAAACACGCCTTCCATAAAGCCCTCTCGCAGATTTAAGATTAATACCTTCCAGAGCTGAAGACGGCACAATTATCATATCACCCACACATGAAGTGATTCTCCCCAGTTTCAAATCGGCACCCATAATCTCAAAGAAAAATTATCTAAATATAAATTAAGAGATTTACAAATATAAATATTATGAGAAAAATGGAGCTACTAAAAAAACTCTGTAATGCACACGGGGTTTCCGGTTTCGAGGGAGAGGTTACCCGGATGATGAAGGAGGAATTTAAGAAATCGTGTGAGAGCGTTGAGGTTGATAGCTTCGGGAATGTCATAGCGAGAAAGGGCAGAGGGAAAAAGAAAATAATGCTTGCAGCACATATGGATGAGATTGGCCTGATGGTTAAGCATATAAACGAAAAGGGTTTCATAAACTTTGTCAAGATTGGGGGTATAGATGACAGGGTTTTGATGAACCAGAGGGTGATTATAAAGACGAAAGAGGGGGACATTCCGGGGGTTATAGGCTCCAAACCACCGCACCTTCAGAAAGAGGAGGAAAAGAAAAATGTGATAAAACATGAAGAGCTTTTCATCGACATAGGGGCCAGGGACCAGAAGGATGCAAAGAAGAGGGTGAGGATAGGGGACCCGATAATATTTGAATCAAATTTTGGTCAGTTTACTAAGGATGTTTTCTACGGTAAGGCCATAGACGATAGGTTAGGTTGCTACATACTTCAGAGGGTGATGGAAAAGATTCCCGGAGATATTGACGCGACGATCTATGCGGTCGGAACGGTACAGGAGGAGGTCGGGTTGAAGGGGGCGAGAGTCGCTGCGTTTAGATTGGATCCCGACTACGCCTTTGCCATCGATACTACCATAGCTGGGGACACACCACAGATAAAGGAGACGGAATCGAGCCTGAAGATAGGGAAGGGCCCCGCCATTACCATTACCGAAGCATCCGGGAGGGGTGTTGTGACCCACCCGAGGTTAAGGGAGCTTATGATAAAAACGGCGGAGAAGTACAGGATACCCTACCAGGTAGATGTTCTGGAGGGGGGTATGACAGATGGGGCCATAATCTATCTTACAAGAGAGGGCGTGCCCACGGGGGTTATATCCATAGCGTGTCGTTACATTCACGGACCCACTGGCGTGTTCAGTATGAAGGACGTAGATAATGCGATAAAGCTCCTGACAAAGATACTATTGGAGTTGAGGTAGTTGATTTTTATGGTGAGAAAAATACAGTATTTTACAAGTGGCAACAGCCTTTTTGATTATAATGTTACGATTTCCGTTCGGAACTACTGATATTGAAAAGGGAGGAATATATTGCAGAATTATTTTTAACACAAGTAAACGAATATAAGAAAACCCTGCTTAATCTTGCATTTGAGTAAAAGGACTCACATCAATAATCTCCCCCGTTCTACTTTCAGAACTATTGATCAGAGATTTGGTTGTTTGATGATGTGAAAAGTTTGTCTGCAATATATACATCGAAGCTGGACAGAAGCAAGTGTTGAATTCACCATCAGGCGAATTCAAGTTTTGTAACTTTGTATGGGATAGGAGAATGGTGTGAACCAATAAGAACATTAGTTCTCAATTTTGAACTAATATTAATCTACCAAATTTGAGGATTACATTATCTGCATCTTCAAGCTTAATGATAGAGGAATCTGCAGTGAAAAATTTGGCGGGAAGGTATTTTCTGAGAGAGGTAAAGCCACTGTCATTGAAAGAGTTTTCGGAGCTATACCTTGATAAAAAAATAGAGGATATGGGGATATGGAGAGGCGAAGTGGAGAGAATTTTTAACCAATATATTAAGAAGCCATTCCCCGAGATCGTGAAATGGACTGACGAGGGAAGGATTCGCGAGTATATCAGAGAGATGGTGATAGAAAAGGTCGGTGAGCCACCCACTCATAAATGATGTGGGCTTCCTGCTTCCTCGACGAGGCTTGCCCCACCCATCGAGTGGAGTAGAGGTCTCATCTCCACAGGCGTTAGTTCGGGTCGCCCCGACCCTACCTCCTGAAGAGCCTTATTCAGTATATTCTTTGCAGCGTTGTGGTCTCTGTCCATTACCAGTCCGCAGGTTGGGCATCTATGCTCTCTAATCCAGACTGGTTTGTAGACATAAGCTCCACATCTGCTGCATATCTGTGATGTGTTTTTTGGATCTACCTTCACCAGTGTCCTACCAGCACCCTCCGCCTTGTAGAACAGCATCTGGATGAAGGTTGACCATGCTGAATCAGCTTTATTCTTGGCATTGTAAGAGGATTCTATCATCTCTTTCACTGCTAAATCTTCTACTGCTATCAGATCATAGTTCTCTATGTAGTACCTGCTTAGTTTGTGCAGAAAGTCTCTCCTTCTGTCGCTTATCCTCTCGTGAACTCTGGCTAACCTGCTGGCCTGTTTTATCCAGTTTTTAGAGCCTTTTTTCTTTCTGGATAGTTTTCTCTGCTGGATTTTCACTCGCTCCTCCAGTTTCAGCAGTTCGTGGGGATGTTCTACTCTCCCTCCCTCTGAATCAGTAAGATAGTTCTGGGTATTTAGGTCCATCCCAACTGCTCTGCCTGTAGTGCTTAGCTTTTCTGGCTTCTGTTCTACAGAGAAGATAGCAAACCACCTTCCACTCTGCTCTCGCTTGATGCAGACCTGCTTTATGTTTCCTTTTATCTTTCTGTGCAACTTGATTGGAATATCTCCGATCTTGCTCAGATGGAGTTTTCCGTCGAGAAGTTTGAATCCACTCTGGTTGTAGACAAATGTCTTCATTCGACCATACTTTTTGAACCTGAGTCTTCCTACTTTCCTGCCTTTCTGCTTCAGCCCTCTCAGTCCTTTCAGGTTGGAGTAGAGTTGCCACAGAACATACTGCCTTGTCTTGGAGTGGACATTTTTCAGAGAAGGATATTTCTTCACCAGCCTGGGAATCTGAGCCTGCAATTCATACTTTGGAGGAACCTTCTTGGTTTTCTTCAACTCTCCAAGAAAATGATTGTAGAGCCACCTGCAACTCTCTAATGTTTCCAGCATCTCCATTTCCTGTGCCTTGCTCGGATAGAGCCTGAAACGATAGTTTAGGTTCATCGTCCTCTCTGCTCCTCGATATATTTTTGTATTCATATATAAATAGCTTGCTTTCATCCCACCTCTAAAGAGTGTGGGATTTCCCGCAAGCCTTCGTTAAATCCGGTCCTTACCCCTTTTTCCCTGATCTCCTCCGTGTAAAACCCACCTATCCCCCTGTTTTTTATTTTCTCGATTACCCTCATGATCAGGGTCGTTTTCCCCACTCCCGGTGGCCCCATAAGAAGGATATTCTTTGCCATTATTTTTCCTATATCTAATATATAGACATGCTAAATGAAGTAACGAAAGTTTCCCGGGATGGAAAGGAGATCTTTCTGATTGGGGCCGCGCACGTCTCTATGGAGAGCGTGAATCTCGTGAGGGAGGTCATAGAGGAGGAAAACCCTGATATTATTGCTGTTGAGTTAGATAAGCAGAGATACGATTCCTTGTTGAATGAGAGAAAATGGGACGAGACCGAGATCCATAATGTAATCAGAACCGGAAGGATTTATCTCTTTCTACTACAGCTCTTGTTGACAAATTTTCAACGCAGGATCGGCGATGAACTCGGGGTTAAACCCGGCTCTGAGATGCTGAGGGCGATAGAGCTCGCGAGGGAGAGGGGTATTGAAATCGCCTTGGTAGACAGAGATATCGGAATTACTCTGAAGAGGGCATTTAAAAAGATGTCATTAAGGGAAAAATTTAAGCTGTTCCTCGGATTCTTCTCCGGGATCCTTGAGAAGGAGGAAATTAACGATGAGATTCTCGAGAGATTGAAGGATAAGGACGTAATGACGGAGATGATGGAGGAATTATCTAGGGAGATGCCATCGATAAAGGATGTTCTGATAGACGAGAGAGACAGATATATCGCAAACGGGATAATCAACCTGGAAGGTGAAAAAATCGTGGCCGTGGTTGGGGCGGGACACGTCGATGGAATAAAAAAATTTATTGAGTCAAAAAATGGAAAAAAGGGAATAGATGACCTGGAGGAGATTCCAAAATCCGGAAATTGGTTAAAGTATACCGGTTATCTGATTCCAGTAATCTTTTTATCAATAGTTGGTTGGGGCTTTTATACAAACGGAGCAGAGCTTACGATAGAGATGCTCTATAAGTGGTTTCTGATAAATGGTAGCTTATCGGCCCTGGGGGTTATCCTGGCCCTGGGTCACCCCCTTTCAGTAATAACAGCCTTTCTGGCTGCGCCCTTCACCTCATTAAACCCAACGTTGGCCGCGGGCTGGTTTGCCGGATTGACCGAGATGTGGATGAGAAGGCCCAGGGTGAAGGACTTCGATGGCTTATTTAGATTGAATAGGATGAGAGACTACTGGGAAAATAGAGTCACGAGAATCCTCATGGTGATAGTATTTGCAAATATCGGGAGTTCGATAGGAACCTTCATCGCTCTGTCTTATTTAGCTCTTTTACTCTAATTTTTTATGATGAAAGAAAATAAACTCTTCGGTGTTGTCGGGCATCCAATTCGGCACTCTCTGTCGCCGGTAATGCATAACGCCGTTTTCAAAAAACTCGGACTGAATTACAGTTACTCCGCGTTCGATATCGAAAAGAATGATCTGGATGTATTTCTGAACAGATGCAGAGAAATGAATTTTCTTGGTTTGAACGTTACCGTTCCCCATAAGGTTGACATCATCAGGTATCTGGATGACCTGGATGAAAATGCAAGACTCATTAATGCGGTGAATACCATAAAATTTGAGGATAATATGCTTTTGGGGTATAACACCGACGGTCTGGGTTGTGTCAGGGCCCTGGAGGAGAGAGGTGAGAGGATCGGGGGTAAGAGGATTCTCATCCTGGGCGCTGGGGGTGCCGCAAGAGCCATCGTATTTCAGTGCGCTCTGGAGGGGGCAGAGATAGCCATTTCGAACAGGACCATGGACAGGGCAATGAGACTGGCAAGAGAAATCAGAGAAAAATTGAATAAGAGGGTACTGGTCGTGAATTTCTCTGAGAGCTCCATCCGGGATATAATCCCAACAACGGATATCCTCATAAATGCTACGTCTGTTGGGATGTATCCGAAGATACACAGAAGCCCCGTGTCTTCAGACGTTCTCGATCCAAGGCTTACCGTTATGGACATAGTCTACAACCCGATAGAAACGCAATTTCTGAGGAATGCAAAGAGGATCGGGTGCAAAACCATCGATGGAGTCGGAATGTTCGTTCATCAGGGGGCAGAATCCCTGAGGATCTGGCTGGATATAAAACCACCGATAGACCTGATGAGGAAAGTGGTGGTGGAGAAACTCGTATGAATGATCATAGCTGAAGCCAGGTTAGTACCGAGTAACGTTCTTCATGTCGATTAGTGTTCTCCTCAGTTTTTCTAATTCTTCCCCGAAACCGGTCCAGTTCCCCTCTCTTATATAGGTTTGAGCGGAATTAAAGTGCTCTAATGCGAGATCTATTAACTGTTCTATACTTTTATTTTCCACTTCCCCGGGTGGAATTTCCTCGACCTTCGTCCCGAAAAGCCTGGAGAACGCCAGATTTAGGTTCTTCTCCATCACAACCTTTGAGCTGTAGGAAACAATGACCCTCTTTAATTCTGGCATCGTCGCCTGTTCTGCCTTTATGTACAGGGGCTCCACATAAAGCAAGGTATCCTCCACCGGGATTACCAGGAGATTGCCCCGAATTACATCGGAGCCGTGCTGGCTCCAGAGGGTTAGTTGCTGCGAGATCTGATCGTCTTGATCTATTCTCGCTTCGATCTGCATCGGTCCATAGATCAGCTTTTCCTTGGGAAACTTATAGATGATCAATTTTCCATAATCCCCATCGCACTTGGCACTCATCCACGCGATCATATTGTCCTTGTTTTTCGGTGTGAGTGGTATCATCAAAATGAATTCCAGAGCTTTTTCTCCGGGCAAGCGGGTAATGATATAATAAGGAGCCATCTCCTGCCTGGTTCCACGACCATATTTCTCATAGGGTATGACCCATTTATCCTCTTTGTTGTAGAATACCGTCGGATCCGTCATGTGGTAAACCCCGTAGACGTCTGCCTGTATTTTAAATAGAGCCTCCGGGTATCTGATATGTTCCTTTAATCCATCTGGCATCTCCTCAAATTTTCTAAATAAATCTGGAAAGATGTTCATATATGTCTTTATCAGTGGATCCCCTGAATCGACCACATAGAAGATCGTATTGCCATTATACGCATCTATAACGACCTTGACGGAATTTCTGATATAATTTATATTTATATTTTCATATGGCGTGGCGTATGGATATCTATCCGTATACGTATATGCATCCTGAATCCAGTATATCTTTCCATCAACCACAACTACATACGGATCGGGATCGTAGAGGAGGAACGGCGCTATTTCCCTCACTCTCTGATGAATGTTTCTATTAAACAGAATCCTGCTCTCTGGTGTGATGTAATGACTCAGAATGAGATTTATGTCACCGAAGCGGATGCTCATTATCAGTCTCCTAACGAATGAATTTAATTCTATTCCCCCAGTTCCATTATATGTTGTAAATTCATTTTCATCCCCTCTTGGATAATCGAATTCCTCGGTCGTTGTCTTAACAACTATGAATTGGTCCGTCCTCTCCCCGTAATAGATCTCCGGCCTTTTTATCACTAAATCTTTAAATTCAGACCTTGGAGGTATGTCCTTAACGAGGAACTCGGGAAGACCCTCCCCGGTAAATCTGTTCACCGGGCTCATACAGATCCCATAGCCATGGGTATATAATAGATGCCCATTAACCCACGTCTTTGCCTCCTCGCTCAGCTGCTCATAATCTATCTCCCTGGCTGAGAGCATTACCTGTGTATATTCCTCATCTATCGTGTATCTATCAACATCCACGTCGTTAAATTCATAGTAGCTCCTTATCTCTTGCATCTGTTTATATGTCTGCTTTAATGGCCTCCAGTCCCACAGTCTGATGTTTTTTATTATATCCAGGTTTTCGGATATATGCTCCATTGATATATTCTCATTTGGGGTGAATGCAATCTCTTGGATGTCATTCAATCCATACGCACTCCTTGTATATTCGATATTTCTCTCTATATACTCCCTTTCCAGGGAGATTTCATTTGGCAGAACCCTGTACTGCTGTATTACTCCCGGGTATACCATGGTCCCGAGCAAAGCTAAGACATAGATTGCCACCACGGCAATCAATAAACCCTTGATCTCTATCTTTGAGGTTAGTGTAAGTACGGATGACGTGAGGAACAATATGGCGGCAATCATAGAAATGAATATGAGGAGGGATAGAGCCGGTAGAAGTGCATTTATATCCGCATAACCCGCACCAAAGATAACCCCGCTCTCCGAATAGAGAACATCAAAGCGATCGAGATAATTCCTCAACGAGAGTAATAAGAAGAAAATTCCCAGTAAAGCACAGATATGAGCCTTTGCCCTTTTACCTATCTTCAATCCAAATTGGGAGAACTCCATTCCGGGTATTGTGTATTCATCCTCCTCAACTACCACCACTGGTTTTATGAGGGCAATCTCCCTTTTATTCAGATAGATTACGATTATTGCAATTATCGAGGATAATACGATGAAGAAAAGAAGATTCTGCACGAGTCTGTAGAATGGGAGCGTGAATATATAAAAACCGATATCCTTGGAAAACACCGGGTCGGTCACCCCAAATCTTTCCTGGTTCAGATATCTGAGGATGGTCTCCCAGGAGCCGCTCAGGATCAGACCAATAATTGCAGATAAGATTGCAATTGCTGTGTACTTTCTCTTAAGCTTTCCCTCTCCATCTGCGAGATATGCATTTATGGATATGAGGGAGAATGATATGAGGGTTGCCAATAGAAATATACCAACCTTTGCGGTCAAAACCGTCATGAAAACAGACCCGTATCCCAGGGACCGAAACCACAGGAGGTCCGAGTATAAAACTGCAACATTCGGAATAAGGAATATGAGAATGAAGGAGGCTATGAAGAATACCAGATAACCCGTGAATATACTGAATTCCTTGGCCATATAGGGTATTGGAATGGAATCACTATAAAGGAATTTTTTTATTATAGATCTGTACGGGAGTATACAGATCCCCGCACGCCGAAAAGCATGAAGTGGCGGATAGATAATAACTCATATGACACCGCTACAAGAGATAATACGATTGATAATAAATAAATCCATCGTTCCGGGACAGGGGCGAAGGAAAGGGAGAGAGGCCACGGCTTTGTTAATAGTCAGGATAACAGAAGA
>QMZJ01000009.1 GCA_003663115.1 Candidatus Altarchaeales archaeon
GGATTATATAGATAACTCTGAGGTATAAAATAAAGATGGAATACAGGAAAATACAGCTCACCGGGGAATCTACCTATATTCTCTCCCTCCCGAAGAGGTGGGTGAAAAAGAATAAACTGGATAAGGGTGATGTTCTCTCGGTTATGGAAAGGGGAGACACCCTTCTACTGAAGCCCAGGGAGGAGAAGGAGATGGAGGCAGAGATCGATCTGGAAAAAAAGAGCTTTGAACTGATCTCTCGATCCCTGATAACAAAATACATTCAGGGGTTTGACACCGTGATAATAAGATCAAAGAGATACATACCATCCGAGATAAGGAAGGGTTTAAAGGACATCTCAGGTCTTTTGATCGGAATGGAGCAATTCGGTGAAACCTCAAACGAACTGGTCTTTAGAATGTTAATGAGGGAAAAGGGGGATTTAGTGGATACCGTACTTAGAATGCACAGGATGTCCCTCTCATCTCTGGAGGAACTTTTGAGGAACATAACACCAGAGAATTACAACGAACATATCCTGAGGGACATAATCCAGAGGGATGACGAAATCGATAAATTCTACTTCCTCATTTTCAGGCAGTTATCCTCGGCGGGGGGTTATGAATGCAGCATGTGGATTCAGATCGCAAAATCCATTGAGAGGATATCCGACCACATCGAGAATATTGCCAATCTGGTTATTCAAGGGGGGAAAGTCAGGGAGGAGGACATCGATATATATAAAGAACTCATAGACATGTATTCCTCGCTCAAGTTTGCTCTGATGAATAAGAGCTCAAAAAGAGCCGGTGAGATAATTGATAAGGTAAAGAGCTTCAGGGTCGAGGAAAAAAGGATAATGAAGAGCATAAAGGCAAAAGAACCCGAAACACTTCTTATCTACGAGAGCTTTCGCAGGATTGGGGAGTATATCTCGGACATCGCCGAGGTCGTTATAAACATGACCTGACAAACTATATAGTCTATATACATTATACCCAATGAGCTTATAAAGGATTTCCGTATATACTATAAAAAATGAAAACGGACAGAAAGTTGGTTTGGTCAGGGATCATATTCCTGATGATGGGAATTGCGATGCTCTCCGGTTGCACGGGCAGCGGAGAGAAAAGGAGTCTGACAGTTGCCGGTTCTACTACGGTTCAGCCGATTGCAGCCAGTGCCGCGGAGGAATTTATGAAGAAAAACCCGGATGTGATCATATCGGTACAGGGTGGTGGTTCCGGAACGGGGATAAAAATGGTAGCCGAGGGGTCGGCGGATATAGGGGATTCCTCAAGGGAGCTTAAAGATACCGAGAAAACAGAACACCCAGATCTGAAACCATATGCTATAGCAGCAGATGGCATAGCTGTAGTGGTACATCCGAGCAATTCTCTGGGCGATCTGACAAAGCAGCAGGTGCGGGACATATTTGCGGGGAAGATAAAAAATTTCAAAGAGGTTGGCGGTCCCGACAGGGAAATAATGGTGATAATCAGAGAAGAGGGCTCCGGTACGAGATCCACATTTGAGGAATTGGTCATGAAAAAAGGAAAGGTAGCGAATGCAGCAGACGCCCTACAGAAGCCAAGTAACGGGGCAGTTAAAGCAGCCGTAGCAGGTAATGAAAATGCCATAGGATACATAGGACTCGGCTATGTAGATGAAACAGTGAAGGCGTTAAAAATAGATGGGGTAGCACCATCCATAGCGACGATAAAGAGTGGGGACTACCCGATATCGAGGAAACTGTACATGATAACCAAGGGCGAAGCAACCGGTTTGAAGAAGGAATTCATAGACTTTGTTCTGAGTGATGAAGGACAGCAGATAGTTGAGAAAGCGGGTTTCATAAGGGTTACATAAACTTTTATTCTTCTTTTTTCCTTTTTATTAAAAATGCTAATTGCACATATATCAGACCTCCATTGTGGATCACGTGCCGGATTTAATCCAGAGTCCCTCGATTTAGCGATAACAGAAATCAACGAATTAATGCCAGATGTCGTTGTTGTAACTGGGGATATCACTCACAATGGGTTTCTCAGCGACTACAGGCTGGCTGTCAAATATATAGAGAAGATAAAGTGCGAGAGAAAGATCATAGGTTCTGGAAACCATGACTACAGGTCTACAGGTTATTTACTTTATCGGAGATACTTTCAAAAACCCCACATCCTGGAGGTTGAGAATTCGATCATAGTTTATCTGAGCACTGCAAGACCGGACAGGGATGAAGGTGAAGCAGGCTACAGGCAGATACAATGGCTGGGAAAGATCCTGGATAGATTCAAGGATAGATTCAAGATAGTTGCCTTACATCACCATCTGGTTCCAATTCCCGACACGGGTCTGGAGAGGAACACGGTCATAGACGCCGGAGACGTTATCAGAACTATAACACAGCATAATGTTAATCTGGTTCTCTGCGGGCATAGACACAGACCCTGGAGCTTAAATATGGGCAATTCCCTTATAATAAATGCGGGAACTGTTTCATCCGAGAGATTTCGTGGATTCTTCGCAAATTCATACAATGTCATCGAGGTAGAGGGTAACAAGATTGATGCCAGACTGAAGGTTGTTGGCGGCAGGACCATGGATTTTAAAGAACTCCTGACAGAGCGGGAGCCGTTTATTCCATGATAAAATGGTTAAGGGGGTATCCATAAACTCAGAGAATGTTGTGAGGGGGGCACTGCTACTTTTCGCAATGACCGCAGTACTGATCCTCTCCCTCATATTCGTGTTTTTATTGAGAGAGGGACTTCCTTTGTTTGCTAAGGTATCGCCGATCGATTTTATATTTGGAACGAGATGGGAGCCATCAAAGGGTGTTTTTGGGGCGTTCAATTTTATCGCTGGCTCGATACTAGTAACGGCGGGTGGTTTAATTATTGCAATACCTCTCGGTCTTTCATGTGCGATATTCCTGTCTGAGGTGGCTCCAAGATGGGCAAGAAATATGGTCAGACCGGCAATAGAGTTACTGGCTGGAATTCCATCCATCGTATATGCGGCCATAGCGGTGGCAGTTCTCATACCTTTTGTTCAGTACGATCTTGGAAATCTAATAAGGGGTGAAGTATTCAGGGTTGGTGAGGGTATTTTTGCGGTCTCCCTTACCCTCGCAATTATGGTTCTACCTATAATTATCAGCGTATCTCTGGATTCCATGGAAAGCGTCCCAAGAGCATTCAAGGAGGGATCTTTTGCCCTGGGGTCAACACAGTGGCAGACGATAAGGAGGATTACACTGCCCACGGCACTACCAGGAATTGTCGCAGGGTCTATTCTTGGGATGGGAAGATTAGTTGGGGAGACAATAGTTGTGATACTCGTTTACGGTAATGCGAAGCATATTACAAGTACTCTGTTCGGGGCAAAGAGTACTGGAGAGACCTTAACCGCTGCCATTCTGCTTGAGATGTCCTATGTGCCCGTGGGGAGTACATGGCACTCTGCCCTCTTCTCTCTGGGAATAATTCTCCTTATCACGGTTTTCATACTTAGTCTGATATCAAACTACCTGCTATCGAAAAGTAGGGTGAAACTATGAACCCGATAGATCCAGAAAAGACAAACAGAATAGCTATTACATCCCTATGGATCTCGGCGCTATCGATAATCCTGATACTGCTCTATATAATCTTCTATGTATTTCAGAGGGGTTTTCCTGTTATAGGTATTGATTTTCTTTTGGGGTGGCCCTCAAACAACTGGTTGGAGGGGGGTATCTTGCCTGCAATCGTGGGAACTCTGCTCTTGGGAGTAGTAGCACTATTGTTTGCAGTGCCCATTGGGGTTGGGGCATCAATATACCTCTCAGAGTTCACAAAGGAGGGAAAATTAACGAAACTAATAAGAACAGGTGCCGATTCACTGAATGCGGTGCCTTCCATAGTTTTCGGTCTCTTCGGATTAACATTGTTCCTGTTCTATTTAAATATGAAGCCTTGCCTGTTGATTGCGGGTTTGACCCTGGGTTTTATGATACTGCCAACAATCATGAGAACATCAGAGATAGCGATAAGGGCGGTTCCCGTACCAGATAAGGAGGGGAGTTATGCCCTGGGCGCTACGAAATTACAGACCATAAGGCGGATCGTTCTTCCCTCCGCTCTCCCGGGGATAGTCACCGGGGTGATCTTGGGATTTGGGAGGGCCGTGGGTGAAACAGCTCCAATAATCTGGCTGATCTCTTTCTGGCCAGCAAACCTTCCATCTTCACCACTTGAGCCATGTAATGCACTGACAGTAGTCATGTATTTCCTGATCTCGGAGGCACAAAACCCCCTCTTCATACAAAGAGCGTTTGGAATAGCCCTGATATTGCTCTTGATGATATTAATATCAAACTACATTACAAGGACATTGAACAATTATCTCACCAGAAACATCAGGAGATGATATAAAAGGCGACTTTAAATTAGTTGGGAGGTTGGACGTTGGGAATGGACGATAAGAACAAGATAATGGTGAGGAAATTAAATTTATGGTATACCGACAACCACGTATTGAAGGATGTGGATCTTGACATCAAGGAGAACAAAGTAACTGCCTTAATTGGGCCCTCTGGA
Organism: Candidatus Altarchaeales archaeon; assembly: GCA_003663115.1. Lineage (GTDB taxonomy): Archaea > Altiarchaeota > Altiarchaeia > IMC4 > QMZM01 > QMZJ01. Next base: position 4,564 of record QMZJ01000009.1, read on the forward strand.
TGCGGGAAAACTACATTTATCCGGGCATTGAACAGGATGAATGATTTGATAGAGGGTGTAAGGGTTACCGGGGAGGTATTTCTGGATGGAAGGAATATCTATGATAAGGATGTTGATGTCGTTTCATTAAGGAAGAGGGTGGGAATGGTGTTCCAGAAGCCGAATCCCTTTCCAATGAGTATATTCGATAATGTTGCCTATGGTCCCAGGATTCACGGTATCGGGGATAAGAAAAAGCTGAGGGAGATTGTCAAGGAGAGTCTGGTAAATGCCGCCCTATGGGATGAGGTTAAAGACAGACTGAACATGAATGCATTAGATCTATCCGGTGGACAGCAACAGAGACTATGTATCGCAAGAACCCTCGCGGTAAAGCCAGAGGTTATCCTGTTTGATGAACCCTGCTCGGCACTGGATCCGATAGCTACTGGAAAGATTGAAGACCTAATTCATGAATTAAAGAAGCAATACACAATAGTAATTGTAACTCACAATATGCAGCAGGCAGCTCGGGTTTCAGATTACACGGGATACTTCCTTCTGGGGGAGATGATAGAGTTCGGAAAGACAAAGCAGATATTCGAAAACCCGAAGAAAAAGTTGACGGAGGATTATATTACGGGGAGGTTTGGATAATTAAAATTTATGGGAGGTTTAAAATGCCCAGAAAAGCCCTGGACAGGCAGATAGATAAAATAAGAAGGGATATCCTGGAGATGTCGGAGCTTGTCAGCGATGCGGTACTGAAAGCGATAACTGCTCTCGAGAACAATGACAAAAAAATGGCCAATGAGGTCATAATTGGCGATGAGCTGATAGATAACTATTATACCCATATAAAGAAGAGAGTTATACAAACCATAGCTCTGCATCAGCCGGTAGCCAAGGATCTGAGATTTATCAGCATCTCCCTGGATGTTGCATACAATCTCGAGAGGATAGGGGATTACGCCAGGGATATAGCAGAGTCTCTGGACTATATGAATAAGGGATACTTCGTGCTGGATGAGATCTCAGAGATGGGCAGGATCTCTTCACAGATGAGCGGAGACGCAGCAGACGTCTTTGTAAACGAGAACAGGGAGAATATCGATGAAATTCTAAAGAAAGAAGACAGGGTTGATGAGCTCTATAAGTCCGTTTTTCCGACCTTAAAAAATATTATTGAGAAGAAATATGAGAAGTATCCCGACGCGCTAAACCTGATACTGATTGCAAAGTTCCTTGAGAGAATTGCGGATCATTCGGTGAATATTGCTAATAGGGCGATGTATGAAATGAGTGGTGAGGAGGAGTATCTGTAAATATGACAGGTTACAATCCTGTAGGGATGGCGTTAAGAGAACTCGTAATCAAGAAGAAGATCAGCTACGGAACGAGAAGTTCTGATTTTATAACAGAAACGGAGCCAAGAGGAACATCGTGATGTTCGTTATTCCGTGCGATAGAGTTATTCCCGTAAGGCTCCTGGTTTTCTGGAATACATAACCGTAAAAGAGACCGACTCCGAACACGAAGAGAAGGTCGGGAGGGGATTGCCAGCCGATGTGCATTGAGGCGAATAGAACGCTTGTGAAGATCAATCCATAGAGCTTTCCCGTTAATTTTTCTGTATGGGTCTGTATCAGACCCCTGAAGATGAGCTCCTCCGAAAAGCCGGTGAATATCATCAGTATTGCGGCCGGAATTAGAAGGGTTTCCGGTGTAAGAGACGCTATTAAAGGAGATGGTCTCAGAAGTGAGTAATCCATAAACCCCAGAAAAAAACCCGTCATAGCGATCGGAAACTGAATTTTCCAGTCACCAAGCCTTAAACCGATAAATCCCTTTGTTAACATCTGCGATTTTATCAGGAGAACTGCAATAACAAAAAGTGGTATATTTATCACAATGAACCAGTATATCTGTTCTAAGGGGGCTACCGGCATCGATGTACTTAGCATCCTTATCAGGGGGGCGAGGGTAAGGCACTTCATTAAATTTGAGAAATCGTACTCCCTGTGTATCGATGAATCCTTAAATTTTTTTCGAGGACGAGACCATGGGAGCACTGTTACTCTAAGGTTTTGCCCTCTGAGTCCGAGCAGGGTTGATCTCAGTAGGTCTCTCTCGGAAAGAGCTCTCTCAAGGGTTGTTTTCTGCTTTATGGATAGGGTAGATGATGCAATCAGGGATAAAAGAAGGATGGCATAGATCCATAAGCCAAGAATAACGGAGTGATAGGTCATTACCAATTCTGCACCCGTCACCACCAACAGATAGATTATGGTGATAATTACCTTGCCATCCATTTTATGAGATCCCGCACCCGGACCGATGCATTTATATACTTCTTTTACATAATGATTATTAAATCAAGAATTGAATGAATTTATATAGTCAGATTTATGGTATTTATATAAAGAAAACTAAATATTTGATTATATAATAGGGGGTTGATATGATAACCACAGTAACCACAACCACGACCACAACAATTGTTACGGGTTCCCAGATCTTTGTTAGCGGGATGGTGGCTGTCGTTACCCTGATAATCCTCCTCGCGTTAAGGGAGATCCTTGGCGCCGAGGCAGAGAAAAGCCCCGTTCTTTCATCATTTGTCAGTATATCCGGTATCGTTTGCGTTCCCCTGCTGTTTGCATTCATTGCCATCGTCGTGTACAGGGTTTTATTGATCATATAGGTGGGATCATGGAATCAAGTGAAAAATTACTGGTATTGGGATTTGCATTAATCGGTTTAGTAGTCCTCCCGTGTACCTGTTCTGCCACGATGACCGTTTCCATAGATACGAATAAGAGTAGTTATTATCTCGGGGAGAATGTAACGTTTACTGGTTCTATTGTACTCGTGAATGAAGCGGGTTGTTGTGGTTTATTTACGGAAGACAATGTTTCATTGGCGATAACGGATGGGAATTCACAGGTTTGCACCCTGGAAGCTGATTATGGATATTATGTCGAAGGTGGCAACTGCAGCCTTGTAATGAACGTAACCGAAACGCACCCCCATGATTGTGCCTCATATGGGGGGAATAATACGATAACATATGAGTGGATATACTGGGAAATTCCCTCGGATTGGATCCCGGGGAATTATACTGCAACGATAAACGCTACCGCATGCGGTATCTCAGAGTCGGACTCCACAGACTTCACGGTAGCAACCACAACAACAACATCAACGACCACAACGACGACCACAACGACCATAAGATACAGGTCAAGAGGCGGTGGTGGGGGCGGCGGACCGGCCTATGTTGCCAGGATCAAGCCGAGTTGCTTTGATGGGATAAAGAACTGTCACGATGGGGATTGTGAAGAAGGTATTGACTGCGGGGGTCCCTGTAAGGCATGTCCTTCTTGTTCGGATGGGATTCAGAATCAGGGAGAGACAGGGGTTGACTGCGGAGGTCCCTGTCCTCCCTGCAGGGTCACGACGACAACAGTCGGAACAGAGGTTACTACAACAGTTGCTACTACTACAACCACTACCTCAACAACGACTGTACCGACAACAACAACTACGATTGTTCACGCAGCACTGACAACGACTACAATACCTCCCTCGCCGGGCATTCCTCTGGGTATAACGGAGGGGGCAATTATTCTAACGGCTATAGTACTTATAACGATTGCCTTCATGATACAGACGGGAAGGATATAGGGATCAGGAGATCCGAACCTCATAGATGTAGTCCTTTCCCCGGTGATATATCTCTTCCAGAAAATCGCATTTGATCTTGAATTTCACCAGGACGTAATCTACCTGGTATTTTTCAAGGACCTTTTTTCTTCCCTCACAGCCGGACATGAGAAACCTTCTTGTATCCAGTAGATTCGGAGCGGTGCTCCTCCCGTGAGGGGTTACAGCAACAACATAATTTCTGCTTATCGGGTATATTGCATCAGAGATCCTCGGTCTTGCAAGGACGATATTATGGCTTCCTCTATTCTCTCCAAGCCATTTAATGGCCTTATAGTCGTCATCATCGATCATCCTGTAGATCTTATCCCTGTAAAGGTAGTAATCGGAGAATACGCCGAGAAAAACGAAAAGGAGCAGGGCTAAAGTGATTACAGTTGAGATCAATTTCGAATTCCTGAAGATATTCCCGATGAAATGGATTAGTACATAGAGCCCGGTCCCGGAGAGGGGAGCGAGGCACAGTAAGGCACAGTATACGGCTCTTTCATAAAAGAGCAGTATGGTAAAGCCGTGCAATTGATACAGAGCCATTATTGCGAGCGCTACCAGTGTCCCGGAGAGCAGGATCATCCCTCTCTTCTTTATAAGGACATATAGAATGCCAATAGATGCCAGAGAAATCCCCATAAAGCCATAGATATCCAGCAGGTAGAACGGTTTATAGAGTTCCTCGACCATTACCATCTGACCGAAGATCATGAATTCTGTTACGAAGTATTTTAATGTCTCAATCGGGGAATCTTTCCATAGGAATTTCAGGAAGTAGATAAGGGAGAGGAGGGGAATCAGGAACAGGGTGAGAATTCCCGCAGCCCGTTGAACCGGGAATTTTAATAGCAGATTAATTTCCTTTCTGAAGGATTCGCGTCTTGATACGAGATATAGAACTATAACTGCAAGTGAGTAGAGAATGATGAGGATGAGATACAGGGTTATCGACATGTATGCAAAGCTGGCGATTGATGGATGGATTAAAGCCAAAGCTAACAGGGTAATGGTTGCAGAGAACAAAAGCGGGAGGCTGCCCTCTCTAAGACCCTTGCTCATGGAGTAGAATAGCAGGTAGAGGAGGGGGAAACTCATGGTAAGGGGAACGAAGAACCACGGTCCAAGGATAAAGATATTGCTCTTCAGGCCGGCAAAGAAGAGCATTGAGAAAACCCCGGCGAGAAATTTATCCGTAATCTCGTAGATGAAGACAAAGAGGATAAAGGCGGAAATACATCCGAATATCCCGGGAAAAAATTTATAGAAGAGAACCGGGTCTCTGTTAGTCAGCAGGAAAGATTCGGCCAAGAATATGTGAAAGCCGATCTCCAGGTCATATCGGTGTGGCTTATCCCTGTAGTATGGGACAGTCAATCTAATGGACCTGTCCTCAACTATCTGGATTCCATCCGCTATATGCTGCCATTCGTCCGTATGGAATGGGTAGCTGTAGTTCCAGTGTATCCTATAGATCAGATTGAAGGTAAGTATCAGAATCAGGAGGATGATAAATATGGAGAGAATGCATTTTCTTGTAACGCACAGGCTTATATCCCTCCCAAATACTGATCTGGGGGCTCTAAGAAAATAGATCAGAACGAAGATCCCGGTCGGGAGGAAAATCTCAAGCATTATTGTCTGCGATGTTATCGGAATCCCGAGGAAATAGTTTGCGATAAATACGGAAAGGATGCATATTGAAATACTTAGACCGATAGATAATGATGTTCTTTCCCATATGTCTATTTCCTTACTGGAAAATAAAGTTAGCGTCAATGCGTATCCTGGGAGGAAAAACAGGAGGATGAATCCAATGACCGGTTGGAGGACATTTAGAGCGTGGGCGAGCAGAAATACTGAAATTACTGTTAATAAGATACTCTCCTTTTTAATTTTTTGCAAAGCAATCACCGTCTATAAAGCCTTTCTGGATCTTCCTTTCCCATCTGACCATAATAATCCCTGTCCTAAGTCATATAGTCAGATAGCTAATTTTCTGACATATTATTTTATTATAGACTCACTATATGTAAGATATTAACATTTATTAATCATAAAGTAAATAAGATTATATAAAGCAAATAGATAAGATGGACAGACTGTTATTGAGTTTCGGTATTGGCAGCAGTATTCTGGGTTTAACGATTCTGCTCTACATGAAGAAGGTAAAAAACAGGATGAAACGCTTCGTTTTGAGATTTGAGGAGATAATGGACAGGGTTGATTAAGATGTACAAGATACTCTCGTTTGTCGCTTTAATCTGTATCATAAATGCGCTCGTCTTTGTGTTTTTAGACTCAGATTTATTTATGCTGACACAAAAAGCTTTTAATCAGCCCTGGAGATTCCTGACGTTCCAGTTCTGTCATTTAAATCAGATGCATCTAATGGAGAATATCATTGGTTTTCTTCTGGTGGGATTTATTGCAATGGAGATAAACGCAGACCTCTGGAAGTTCTCGCTTGCCTACTTTGCATCGGTATTCGTGGTAATACCCTTCGTCTTTCTACTATCATCAGAAGGCCCCGTTGCTGGAAATTCTACCGGGATCTATGGGGCCTTATCGATGACATTGATCGAGAGTAGAAAACTCATTCCAATCAAGATAAGCGTTCCCTTATTTATATTGCTCATGTTCTCCATGTCTATTGTGAATTTTCTGAGATGCGGCATGTGCTTTGAGAAATATTTCGAGAGTGAATTCTATCACTTCATAGGGTTTGTTTCTGGGGCGGTAGTATCATCCGTTTCGATTAAAAGACGGAAATATATATTGAGGCGTTAAAAAATGAGAATCAGTACGGGAATAGAGGGTCTGGATGCGATGCTTAATGGCGGATTGCCCGGGGGGAGGATTGTATTGGTCTCCGGCTCCACCGGGACAGGGAAAACCACCCTGGGCATGCAGTTTATCTATAATGGAATAAAACAGTTCGGTGAACCGGGGGTTTACATGACATTTGAGCAGGATAAGGATAGGATAAGGGAGGATATGTCCACCCTTGGGATGAACCTCAACGAATTGGGAGATAGATTCAGACTGGTCGGCGGTCCGATAGCTACCGTTTATAAATACAAGAAGAAGACAAAAGCAGAGGTTGAGGACATCATAAGTGAGGTAGAGGAGATAGTCAGTGAAATTGGCGCAAAGAGAGTGGTTTTAGATCCTATAAATCTCTTTCTCATGCTGTTCGATGGGGATGATGAGAGAAGAATGGCATTAGCCACCTTAGCAGAGCACCTTACCGCGCTCGGATGTACGTCTCTCCTGACGTGCGAGGTAAGGGAGCAGACGATGGATATAAGCAGATACGGCTTCGAGGAGTTTGTTGTGGACGGTGTAATTGCCCTGTATAATATTAAACAGGGCCAATCCTTCCTTCAGGGCATTACCGTGAGAAAGATGAGAGGCGTAAAACATCACAGGGAGATAAGACCCTATGAGATAACGAATCGGGGCATTGTTGTATACTCGACGCAGCCATGGCTGCCGGAAGATGAGGAATAACGAAAGTGGGTGATCATTATGATGATTAAAAGGGTACCGAGTGGTATAACGGGCTTAGACAATCTGATCCAGGGAGGTTTCCCCGATGGTTTCTGCATCCTGGTTTCCGGTCCCCCTGGGGTGGGGAAGACCATTTTTACTCTGCAATTTTTGATGGAGAGCGCCAGGAGGGGGGAAGCAGGTGTCTATATAACATTAGATCAACGTATAAAGGATCTACGAAATCAGGCAAAGCAGTTCGGCTGGAACTTCCATGAATATGAGATGGGGGGGTTTGTTAGATTCATGAGACCCTCAAAGGGAAGTGCATGGAATCAAAATATCACAGAAACCATTAAAGAATCCAAGATCCATTATGAGATCCTTCCGGTAATCAGGGATTCGGTTGCGGAAATAGATGCCAAAAGACTGGTTATAGATTCTCTTTCCACACTCACTCTGTCTCTGCCAAGGGGTTTTGGTGATGGCGAGATTAGACTCTTCCTAAAGCGTCTCGTAGATGAGGTGAAATCACTTGGCGTTACATCCATAGTTACATCGGATCTACCGAAGAACTCAAAATGGTTGAGCAGAGACGGGGTTTCTGAATTTGTCTGCGATGGTGTGATCGTATTAGATGATGTAGTATTCGGTGAAGATCCCGTGAGGATACTCCGGATACCGAAAATGAGGGAAACCGAACAGGACAGGAAAGCTCATTTCTTCAAGATAACGAGTGATGGCATCGTTGTAGAGGTTTAACGAAATGTTAAGAAAAAAAATTAAAAGGAAATTGATCGCGCACATGAAGATAACACAGCCATTTATAAAATGGCTGATATTCTTTTTTGGGGTTACTGCGGGGGCCATAATGTCAATTCCAGAGTCTTTGAATCTAATCCCTTTTTTTATCGGGGCATTCATATTCTCTGTTTTCGGCCAATGTGGTGTTAGGTACATTAATGACTTCGGCGATCAGGATGTCGATAGCCTTCAGGAGGGAGACCCTCTTTCACATACAAGGATGATAGTCAAGGGACACATACATCCCTACGAGGCATTGGGTGTTGGCATTATAGTACACGTCTCTGGCGTAATTTTCGCATATCTCCTTCTAAATTGGTTCTTTGCATTAATGTTTGGAACGATGGTTCTCCTATCCTTTATGTATTCCGTTTATCCGAGACTTAAAAGATTCCCGTTCACACCAAACGTGATGATCGGTATAGGTTATGTTTTTTTACCGATAGTTGCAGGTTATTCGATTTATGCACCCGCCATAATTCCTCCTTTAGATGTGTGGATTCTTGCCCTACTGTGTGCGATTTTCGCCTTCGGGGCGAGCATCAGCAAGGATTTTATGGATAGGGAGAGAGACGCAAAAAGTGATATTCGCACACTTCCAGTGGTACTGGGAGAGAGACTGGCAACCAGAGTCAAATCTGCATTCTTTTTGATCCCATACCCTGCGGTTGGATTTCTTACAGTGCTGAACTTCTACCCTCGGATCATGTTATGGTCGTTTCTTACCCTTATTCCAGTTGGCATCTTGGTTTATAAGCTCATTACCCTGAATTTTTCAAGAGAGAGAATCATGCAGTGGTCAATCATGTTGACCTGGCTTACTGAACTGGTATTTGCGATTGCATACAGGGTATCGGTGATGTAGAATGCAGATCATAAGTAGGGGCAGGCTGTTTGGTGCCAAATTGATGGCAGAGGGACAAATAAAATGGGATGACGGCTATCTCACAATTATGGGGATGCCCGGAATAATGCTGCCCCTTTCCGCCTTTATAACATTCCAAAAGATCCTTGAGGATAGATCGGGGAGGGACAGGGGAGGTATGGATATCTACAATCAATTCAAACTGGTGGGCAGGGAAATCGCAAACGCAGAAAAGAAAACCTATCATAGGCATGGTTCAGAACTGCTCTTTTGCACATGGGAGCTGTCCTCCTTTGCAGGGTTCGGGAAATTTATAGTTATAGACGTGAACGAGGAGAAGGCAAAATGCATCTTTAATGTACAGAACAGTAATATAGCGAATATCTATGGGAAATCCGATCGACCATCGTGTCACATAATGAGGGGGTTGGCGGCGGGGGTTTCACAGATTGCTTTCGAAAGAGATGATATTGAGTGTATAGAGACCGCATGCAAGTGTACAGGTTATCCCGAATGCAGTTTTGAGGTTCAACCAAGGGCCGAACTTATGAAGGATGATAGACGTCACCTTGTAAAAAAACAGATAGGATGATGTAGGAGTAACTATGGACCCAATGAAAAAAACCGGAGAATTAAATGATCAATACTCGATATTGATAGAAACCCCGGTGGATCAACTCCAGGATAATATAATCTCCGTGGTCGAAGATCTGAGAGGCAATGGACTGAGCGGGATCTACGTGAGCATCAATAAGCCGTATAAAACCATAAATGACATCTTCATAAAAAACGAGATCAATACAGATAAGATATTCTTTGTAGATTGTATAACCACCTCGGGTGAGGAAGACCGTGATAATGTTTCATTTATCCCCGATATCTCAGACCTGAGCAGTTTGTCAATTGCAATCACCCGTTTCATTGATAAGATTCCCGATGAAAAATTTCTGGTGATTGATGCAATACACACCCTCTGGATCTATCACACACCGGAGTTCATAGCGAGATTCATCCAGAATCTGACCGAGAGGTCGTACAGGGCGAGGGTAAAGATAATTGTTTTTATTGTCGAGAGCGAGGATAAAAGGCTGATGCGAAAGCTCATTCCCTTTTTTGACCAGGTGATAAGACTGGGAGGTTAAATGGTGAAAATCAACTCGAAGGAACCTGAAGGGAGATACAGAACACTGTTCGAGAGTTCCATCGATGGTCATCCCCGATATCAGAAAAGACCCCATAACTGGAGGATATCCCCACCCCGAGGGGTATGGAATTGAATCCTATGGTCATCTTGGGGGATGTTACAGAGAGAAAGGAAGGCGGAAGAGAATAGAGGATAAAGGAGCTGGAAGAAAAATTGAAAAGGATGTGAATGAAATGGATCGAAGAAGTACTATCGGTATTTGTATTGGTCTGGTTGCGATAATTTTGATTGCCTGGATGGTTGAAATGAACGTGGAGAAGCCTTCAGTGATTTTACCGGAACCTTCTCCAGAAGTGGTTGAACAAAAGGGAACCGGGGTAGTAACTGTGGGTTATGGTTGGAGTACAAGAGATGAGCCCAGAGAGGCTGTAGAGGAGGCGGTATCCCTGCTTAAAAAAGGATTGAATGGGAAATCTCCGGATTATGTTCTACTATTCTCTACCGCTGGATATAATCCCAATGAGATCCTAAGAGAGGTCAAGCGTCTTCTACCTGCTGCCCAGATTTATGGTAGTACATCTTGTCTCGGTGTTTTGACCAAGGATGGCTTCCACGTTGGTAAAAGAGGCTCTCTGGCTCTATTGGCTGTATCTTCCTCAGAGATAACCTTTGGTGTCGGCGGGGCCAGCTTGGATGAATTGCCACCCAGGGAGGCCGGAAAGAAAGCGATTTTATCCGCGATTGAAAATGCAAAGAAAGATGGAAAGCCAAAACTTGTCTTGATTACATCAGCGCCTGGAAAGGAAGAAGAGATACTTTTGGGTGTAGAGGATGTTGTAGGTAAGGACGTTCCAATAATTGGAGGGAGTAGTGCCGATGATGATATCTCCGGAAAATGGAGACAGTTTGCCAATGATAAGGTTTATAGTAATGGTGTTAGTCTAACAGCAATCTATACTGATTTAAATATCGGTTGGGCATATGAGGCAGGATACTTGAGGACCGAAAATATGGGCTCAATTACTAAAGCCGAGGGGAGAGTTATCTATGAGATCAACAATAGACCTGCAGCCGAGGTTTATAATGAGTGGACGAATGGGGTCATAAGTGAGAAACTCAAAACGGGAGGTACAGTTCTGTCTGAAACTACCTATTATCCCCTGGCCAAGATCATACGTGGCAAGGGTGGTGAAATTCACTATCTCTCTATCCATCCCCTGTCGGTTGAATTACCAGAGAGTTCCCTTACCGTTTTTGCTAATGTAGAGGAAGGAGATGATATCCTGTTAATGCATGGAAACTGGGAGTTGCTCTTGAATCGCGCTCAGGCCACTCCATATAATGCCCTGGTAAACGGAAATATTCCAAAAGGCGAGGGCTCATTCGGTATCTATACCTTCTGTGCCGGTACGATGCTTGCCATACCCGAAGAGGAGAGACCTAAAATACCTTTGCTGATTAGCAATAGCATAGGGGATGTGCCATTTATTGGTACATTTACCTTCGGAGAACAGGGTTTTCTACCGGGAGTGGGGAATAGACACGGAAATCTCGTTAACTCCATGATTATTTTTAGTCGGGTAAAGTAAAGGAGGTTCCATAGATGAACAGGAAGAGGACTATATTCATAAAGGTTCTCTCATCAATGGTATCGATGTCTACCATAGCGGGGGCACTCATCCTACTTATATCTATTGGTGAACAGACTCGTACTGTAGAAAAGGGTCTTATTGAAGAGAATTTGCTACTCGCTCGGATAGCAGCTCGGAGTATTGAGGCCGGTTATCTCGCCCATCGGTGGCCATTTGAGGCACTCAAGCAGATCGATGAATCTGAAAATATTCTCTTTTGGTGGATAGTTAAACCAGATGGAACGATCTATTTGGCTAATAATGTCGAAATGTGGGGCAAAAAAGTTGGTAAACCCCCTCCAGATATTGATGAACCCGTAATTAATGATGTTTTCTATAAGAAAATGGGCGAGAGGATAAAACTTATCATCCATCCACTCGATATAAAGGAGGAATCAGGAGAGCAATGGATGCTCTACATGGGGGTCTCTTTAAAGTCGGTTGTCGCCGCCAGAAATGATGTCATTATTACCAGTATTGGCTTTTTTATTATAGTAATTATCGTAGCCAGTTTACTCTCTTTCTATCTGGCTAAGAGCCTCACCAAACCATTAAGGGATTTAACAGAGGGAGTAAATGCCATATCAAAGGGTAATCTCGACCATATTATTGAGGTCAAGAGCGAAGATGAGATTGGGGAATTAACAGTTGCTTTTAATAAGATGACCAATGACCTGAAGGAATACAGAGCTAAACTTGAAGAATCTCGCAGTATACTGGAAAGAAAGGTAGAAGAGCGAACAAAAGAGCTTCAATCAAGGGTCGACGAACTGGAGAGATTTCATAGATTGACCGTTGGCAGGGAACTGAGGATGATAGAATTGAAAAAGAAGATAAAGGAACTGGAAGAAAAATTGAAATCAAATGAACCTTATAAAAAGCCTGAATCAGATTAATGAACTAAAGAGAAAAATGGCAGATAAAAGCAAGAAGATTAAGATCGGGCTGATATACAAGATTACCCTAATCATCACACTGTTATTAATCCTGGCAATCGGGATACAAACGTACCTTATCGTTAATTACGAACGCAAGACCCTGACCAGGTTTATGCTCAGAGAGGGGTTTAGGACAAGTAATAGAATTATAGCCAATATTGATGATAATAAAGGGAATATCAGCATATTGAAAAGACAGATTGCTAAGGAGATATCCTTCCACCAGGGGATTGTATTCTACAAAATAGTAAAACCCACCGGCGAGATCTATCTTTCCAGCGATGAAGGCGAGACGGGCAGGTTTATTAATTATTCCATACCCCTTACGAATGGGACAATAGTTCAGGACAGCAGTCATAATGGAGAGGCGATAAAGCTATTTATCTCCCGCGCTTATAACGGTGATACTCTCCTGCTGGGTCTCTCCACCGGCTCAGTGGAACACGCTATAAATGAGCTGATATGGAGAAACCTACAGATCGCCTTTTACCTCGTACTTGGATCCCTGGTATTTTCGTACATCCTCGCAAGCAGTGTTA
>QMZJ01000010.1 GCA_003663115.1 Candidatus Altarchaeales archaeon
GGCAGTTTGTGTAATTTAAAACCCATGGCTCTCTGTGAAAGGTGCAGGGGATTGTTGGAGAATTAAGTGTGGCTGAACGAAGTGAATGCCGCACCCTGGTGTAAACTGACAGTGGCAGTTTGTATATCCGATCTAATGGGAAAACCCATTAACTCGATAGAGAGACGGGTGGGCAATAGATGTGCCAGTAACTACCTCCTCACCAGATAGTGCAGAACGACCTGGTCCCCGTACTGGAAGATTCCGTCCAGATCTAACTTTATCTCTCTGTCGAGGTTCTTTTCAAAGAGCTCTGGGCCTCTTCCAATCAATGTTGGGACTATCATAATGTAGAGTTCATCTATGTAATCCTCATTAAACATCCTTCTTACCAGGCTTCCACTGCCCTCGAGGAGCATTCTCCGGATGGGGATATTATATAATCTGTCCATCAGCTCGCTCAGATTTACCGCGAATTCGCCACAGGTAATTATCTCCAGGTCTTCTATCTTCTTTAATTTGTCTAATTTTTTCCTTGGGGCATCTTTCGAAACGACCAAGATCTTATGCCCATCCCCGCAGAGGATCTTTGCCTCCTCCCTTATCTCCGCCTTACTATCTATGATGATCCTGTAGGGCTCTCTTTCCTCTGGAGCTCGAACACCGAGTTCTGGGTCCTCATCCAATATTGTCTCGATATCCACCATTATCGCATCGACTGAGCCCCTGAGCTCGTGTGTTCTATATCTGTCCAGCCTACTAAGAAAATCAACCCCCTCCTCCCTTTTCTTTACTCTACCGTCGAGGCTCATCGCAGAATTAAATATAACTCTTGGTCGCATTTTTAGATTCTGTATTTTTGAACTGTAATTCTATTAGTATATAACCTTAAATTAAAATAAAATGCCCCTCAGCGATGTCATAAGGAAGTATGCGATACAGAACAGGCTCAGGTATGGAAGAGCTAAAGAAAAGGCGGTCATGGGTGGGGTTCTCTCGGAGATTCCGGAGGCTAAGAGGGATATAGAGAGATTGATGAAAGAGACCAAAAAGATCGTCTCTGAGGTAAATAAAATTGAGATAAAAAAACTGCGTGGATACGAGTCCAAAAAAAGGAGGGTTGAGAGAACGACGGGCCTAAAGCTTCCGGGGAGATTGGAGAAGGTGGTTATGAGATTTGCCCCGAATCCAAACGGACCCGCAACCCTGGGCTCGGCTCGCGGTATCGTCGTGAATTCGGAACTGGCCAGGAAATACAAGGGAAAATTCATTCTCAGGTTTGATGACACCGATCCAAGGACGAAGAAGCCGATGCTGAAGGCCTATGAATGGTATCTCGAGGATTGTGAATGGTTGGGCGCGGAGCCGGATGAAGTCTATTATGCCTCTGATAGGATCCCCATTTACTATGAATATGCAGAGAAATTGATCGATCTGGAGAAGGCTTATGTGTGTTTCTGTTCTCGGGCAGATTTTAAAAAACTCAGGGATGAAGGGAGGGGATGTCCACACAGAAAGCAATCCAAGGAGGAGAATCTGAGATTCTGGAGAAATATGCTGAATGGGGAATATGAGGATGGAGAATGCGTCTTGAGGATAAAAACGGATATCAAACACAGGGATCCGGCACTCAGGGATTGGGTTGCCTTCAGGGTAATAAGGGAGGAGCACCCCAGGGTCGGGAAGAGATTTATTGTGTGGCCGATGCTGGATTTTGAATCTGCTATAGAGGATCATCTTCTAAGAATTACACATATAATCAGGGGGAAGGATCTGATGGATTCGGAGCGCAGGCAGAGATTTATCTACAACTATCTTGGATGGAAATATCCAATTACCCTACACTGGGGCAGAATAAGCCTGAAGGGATTTGGAAGATTCAGCACAAGCAAACTGAGGGAATTGATAGAGAAGAAGGAATACGGGGGCTGGGATGATCCCAGATTACCAACCCTCCTCGCCCTTAGGAGGAGGGGGATTTCTCCAGACGCCATAAGGAATCTAATGATAGGTCTCGGCATAAATGAAACGGACGTTTCCATCAGCCTGGAAAACCTCTTCTCGGAGAACAGGAAGATCATGGATTCAAAGGCCAACAGATACTTCTTTGTTGAGAACCCCGTGGAGCTTCTGGTTAAAAATGCCCCGGAGAAGAGGGTGAAGATACCATTACATCCAAGCTTTCCCGATAGAGGATATCGGGAAATTAAACTAAAAGTGGATCGATCGGGGAATATGAGGCTCTTTATTTCGGAGGATGATAAAAAGGGATTAAAGACCGGACAGGAAATCAGGTTGATGAATCTCTTCAATATAAAGATCGGTAAAATCGATAAAGGGATAGAGGCAACATACCTGAAAGAAAAAAGGCTGGACGTACATAAGATACACTGGGTTCAGGATCATCTAAATGCCGAGGTGATAATGCCAGAGAAGACGGTAAAGGGTTTCTGCGAGCCATCGTGTGGGGATTTAAGGGTTGATGAAGTAATTCAGTTTGAGAGGTTCGGATTTGTCAGATTGGATCGAAAAAATAAAGGGTTGGTTTTCTACTTCGGTCACCGGTAAGATTAAACCAGGGAGGGCAACAGCATATCCCGCAAACCCGGGCCCATTCCCAGGATAAATATGGTGAATTTGATCGCCCTGTAGAGAAGCTCATCTTTTTTCTTTTCTTCGAGATACCACCTTTCGATCAGGTATATAACCAGTAAAATCAAGACCAGTTTTACTGGCACCATTATAATTGCGTTGCTCCCAGTTAGGGATATCAGGAAGATGGGCAGCAGATGCTCCTCATAGAAGCCGTAATAGTTATAGGCAATGAATGTTGCACAGCCATCCAGCAGATGAGAGAATATTATTATTAGGTTATCTCTCCTCTGAAATATTTTTACCTTGAAATATCTTGATAGAAGGTATACCAAAAAGAGGATTACTGAGGCAAGGGTTAATGGATAGAGAACCCTCTCTAAGTGGACAAGATGTGAGAGTAATTCGTGGGTAATGGGCAAAAGTATCAGAATTCCGATACCAAGAGAGATATACCAGTAGGGAATCCTAAAGTAATGGGACACGTACATCCCAAGAGCAACAGAGATCAGGCTTAACATGATCGTTAAGACATAAACCCCCGGGGTGACATTCCACAATCTATTGGCATCGAAGAAACCAACATCAACCAAGAGCCTTATAAAGACCCCGATAAGTATATAGGGAGAGATGGCCCTGATAAAATCTCTATCGAGTTCGATTCTCGAGAATATATACCTTAGGAGAAACCATAGGACAAATAGAAGGATCGCAATGCAAATGATATAATCCTCTGGAGAGTAAACGCCCATACTCACACCACATCATCTACGATAAACTCCAACTGATCGGAAAAATCGCTATATCTCACCCTTCCAATTAGCGAGATCTCCTGATTAATAAGTCTTTCCCTCGCCCTCGTTACCGGCATGGATTCATCCTGGGTTTCCCCTATCAGGTTCATTACCTCCTCGACATCCATATCGAGGATCTTCTCTGCGTTTTCTTTGAAGGAGACCACTCTAATGCTCCCGGTCTCATCCTCAATGGTAAAGGACAGAAGTAAATTTGGCACCGGATCAACATCTTCGTTACAGAATTCACAGAACCATCCCATACCCAGATTCTGAACCCTTTTACCGCAGGCAGGGCATGTCATGTAGATCAATCTCCTGTTCTCATCTATATCAACGATCGCCCCTTTAATTTTTACGTATCTATCTCTATTCTCCAGATCTATGATGTTCTTCTTTTTTACCAGAGAATTTTCTATTTCCTTTAAGGGTGGTACTTTAAGCCCTTGATTTACGGATATTTCACCATATTTACCGATATGTATCTCTGGCTCATTATCCAGATTTGGTCTCGAGTATGCATTCCTTATTCTTATCGCGTCGCCCTTTTTTAGCTCATTCACCATCCCCGATTTCTCGTCCCATAGGACCACTCGAATCATCCCGGATTTATCACCTATGATCAGGGATGACACCATCCCCCCGGAATAGGCCCTCGGTGGGTAAACCTGTAATACCCTGCCGATCGTTGACAGGTTAGATACATTTGGTGTTATCTCAGAGATTTTCAAATCCTTTTCCGATTCTAAAGGGGGTAATTTTAGTGTTTTATCTGTGTGAACTATCCTGCTCCTGTTCCCCGCCTGGAGCTCCAATTCCTGATTCAGACCCTCTCTAGTGTAGGCATTCTCTATCCTGATAAAATCTCCATTATTCAGTTTGAATCTGGCTGCTTCATCCCACAGAACAACCCTTATCCTCCCGGATTCATCCTCTGCGATGAATGATGCCCTCAATCCAACGCTGCCATCTGGTCTATTAAACTCGGTAGCCGGGTAGTATGATGAAACCCTGCAGATCAGATCGACGGAATTCATATCCTTCTTTAAATCATTAATTTTAACCAGATTTTCCTCGATCTCTGGCAATTTTATATCCAGTTTCGGATTGATTGCTATATTTGTCAATGCAGTTGCATGAAGCTCTATCTCATTATTGAGACCCTCCTTCCCATAGACATTTCTCACCATTATAATGTCTCCTTTAGATATATTCCTTTCTATCTCGGCATTATTATCCCATAAAATCAGTCTCCTCTCGCCAGAATCATCAACTAGGATTATGCTCGCAAATTTTCCCTTGCTTCCATCTTTTCTATCAAACGTCCTTCGGGGGTATACTGCCTTGACCCTGCCAACGACATTGAATGCCTTTTGAGCCTCTACATCGGAGAGTTTTGTAATGACTGTTTTCTCGCTGTCCAGTCCTATACCGAATTCCTTCGCAACCGCATAGATGGCCCCGTAATCTGATAAAAGCCCATGAGTTGCTTCCTTTCTCTTTTCCATCATATCCCTGATCTCTTCCTCCGATCTTCCAGTCTCCCTAACCACAAGATCAATCAACTCTTCTACATCCGCCATCTTCAATAGGAATTTAGATTTGAGAAAATAAAACCTACCAACTATCCTCATGTACCTCTATTCTTCTCTCTGGAGTCACTGGAATTTCATCTGGATAGCCGATTGGGATTATCGCAACCGGTCTTACCTCGGGTGGAATTCCAAGAATTTCCCTTACTTTTTCCTCGTCAAAGGCTCCGACCCAGCACGACCCAAGCCCCATAGAATGTGCCATGAGCAACATATTCTGGATCGATGCGGTGGCATCCTGTATACAGTAGAGTGATTCACCCCTACGTCCATATCTGTATCCAGACCTTCTCCTATTCGCACACACGACGATGACTATTGGAGCCTCTGAGATGAAGCCTTGATTCAATGCAGCTGTGACTATCTTATCCCTTATTTTGGGGTCTTTAATTAGAATAAAATCCCTCGCCTGCAGATTACCAGCAGATGGGGCCCACTTGGCGGCCTCTAAAATTTTATCTATCTTATCGCTTTCTACATCCCTAGAACTGAAATGCCTGATAGACCTTCTGTTTTTAATTGTATCGAGAATATCCATAGATTAGAATAAGAAAGAGAAATAAAAAAGAGAAATTAGGTCTTTTCCTCTACAGCTTCCTCAGCTTCCTCCGAAGGCGCCTCCTTTCCTCTCATAGCCACGAAGTATATCACTATTATAATGATCACTATTATCACTACTATCCAGAGCCATGGAATTCCTCCTCCTGGAGCCTCTGCTGGTATGGTTGTTGTTGGTGCCATCGTGGTTGTTGGTGCCATCGTGGTTGTTGGTGCCATCGTGGTTGTTGGTGCCATCGTGGTCGTAGTCCTTGTTGTCGTTGTTGTGGAAGAGGTAGTTGTTGTAGTTGCTTCCGTTGTCGTGGTTGTCGTGGTTGTCGTTGTAGTTGTAGTTACCGCCCCACCGGATACCGTTATTGAGAATTCCTCGTGATGGTAATTGTGTTTATCTACCGTTACCAGGTAATCCCCCTCCTCCGTGGGTGTGAACTCAAAAACACCATTATCATCCGTTAGACCATAGGCAACCTTCTTACCATTTAGGTAAACATCCACCTCCGCATCATCTACCGGATCCTGCCTTCTCTTATCCAGAACGGTTATTGTAACTACTTCATTTACGGTATTGTTACCGCTTACACTTATATCGAGATACCTCCTGGGTCTGCGACCGGTTCCGACCTTAATCTCCGCAGATCCCGTCTTTTCGCCAGAGGTTGCATTGATTGCAGTTACAGATATGATTCCGGGGTATTGGGCTGTAACACCGGTGAATTCCACCCAAGTTTCTGCACCAGATGTTGATCCTGTCATACTTACACCGCAACCGGATAACGTCACATTTGTATTATTGGTGCTTAACGACACATTTATATCAGTCGGTGTTTTGACATCTATCTGATCAGGAGTGACCCCTCTAATTATTCCAGAAGCACTCACACCCCCGATCAGTATAAAGATACCGAAAATAATCAATCCATAAATAAAAAATCTTCTGTTCATTTTTAAGATACCTCCTTTTTTGCTATACATTTTTTATTTTGTCTAAATCTAAGGGCCATATTAAAAATATACTTATGTCTTTAAAAATAACCAAATCGTATTGAATATTATATTTCTTTATATATAAATACCTTTCGGTTTTTCAGTAGTTCCGGATGGCAGGATCTGGCAATCTAAGCTGTGCGGATTATAAGAAAAGA
Source organism: Candidatus Altarchaeales archaeon (assembly GCA_003663115.1). Classification (GTDB taxonomy): domain Archaea; phylum Altiarchaeota; class Altiarchaeia; order IMC4; family QMZM01; genus QMZJ01. Next base: position 6,658 of record QMZJ01000010.1, read on the forward strand.
AAGTAAATACCTTATACCCAAAAATTTGAGAATGTTCAAACTCTTAATTTTTGACTTCGATGGGGTTTTGGTAATCTCGAATGATGCCCATGTTGAGGTCTGTAGGAGGGCGCTGAAAAAGGCTGGGATCGACAGGAAGGTAAAATACGATAAGATCACCCACTATTTCGGTAAGCCATACAGAGACGTTCTCAGAGCGATTATGGGTAGTGACTACACACCAGAGAAATTGGAGATAGCGTATGAAGAGCAGAGAAGATTGCTTTATTCCGACTGGTTTCTTGAGAATATCGAAAAGATAGATGGTATCGGGGAATTCCTTCTGGGTCTAAAGAAGAAGAATATAATGTTGGCTCTCGCCTCTGGTAATGAGAGGGCATTTCTGGATAGAGTAATAGAGTTTCTTGGTTTGGATGGTATATTTGATCTTATTCTGTCCGCAGAGGATGTCAGTAGATCAAAGCCAGACCCGGAGATGGTTTACAAGGCAATGAAAAAATTTGGCGTAAAGCCAGAAGAGACCCTGTTCGTTGGAGACGCGAGGAACGACATATTGGCGGCGAAAAGTGCCGGGGTTAGATCCGCAGTTGTACTAACCGGGGTTCTATCCGAGAAGGAAGCAAAGGAGATGGAACCAGATTTTATCTTTGAAACCGTTCTGGACCTTGATGTAGTGTGATAAATCTTTAATCTCAGATACATATGAAATATGATCGATAAAATAGATTACGGCACATCGAGAATGAAAACCGTTCTAACGATAGCTGGCTCCGATTCTGGAGGGGGTGCGGGTATACAGCAAGATTTGAAGACATTTTCGACCTTTAGGCTGCACGGGGCTTCTGTAATTACGACCGTAACCGCCCAGAACACCCTTGGGGTGCAGAAGATTTTCGTTTTACCCCCGGATATTATCGAGGCTCAGATAGATTCCGTAATTACCGATTTAAAGCCAGTGGCGGTAAAGACGGGGATGCTCGCAAGCTCTGAGGTTATTGAGCTGGTCTATGAAAAAATTAGGCACTACAGGACAGAAAACCTGGTGGTAGATCCCGTCATGGTATCAACCTCCGGCAATAGATTACTGGAGGAGGATGGAATCGAGGAAATGAAAAAATTGATCTCGATCGCAAAGATTTCGACTCCAAACATCCGGGAGGCGGAGATCCTCTCTGGAATAAAAATAGAGACGGAGAGAGACATGGAAAGATCGGCAAGAAAAATTGGAAACTGTATAGTTACGGGAGGGCATCTAAGAGCTCCGGACATTCTCCACTATAACGGAAGGATCTATCGCTTTGAATCCGGGGAAAGAATAGAAACGGAGATCCACGGAACTGGTTGTGCTTTTGCATCCGCCATAGCTGCCTGCTTAGCACTTGGCCTGGAGGTTCCGGATGCCGTAAAAAGGACAAGGGAGTTCATGGATTCCATCATAGGTAGGAATTTTGCCGTAGGCTCTGGATTAAGGATTGCCGATACATCGGGAATAAGATTGGGAAGGACGTACGAGACAGAAGAAAAGAGGTCGATAATAGAAAATATAGAGAGGGCAATCCAGAGATTCATATCAACCGAGGGTTCATACAGATTGGTACCGGAGGTCGGGATAAATATCGCGATGGCCCTTGAAAATGCAAAGAGGATCGAGGATGTCGCGGGGATATGTGGGAGACTGGTCGGGTATAAGAAAGGGGTTGTTCCGGTTGGAACGATAGAATTCGGTGGCACATCTCACGTTGGTAGGATCGTTCTGACGGCAATGAAATTCGATGCAAAAAAAAGGGCCGCAATGAATATCAGATTCTCAGACGAAATTCTAAATGCCTGCAAGGAACTGGGTCTGAAAATCTCCTCCTTTGACAGGGAGAGAGAGCCAAAAGATACAAAAACAATGGAGTGGGGAATCTCGGAGGCAATTAAGAAACTGGGTGAAATCCCGGACGTCATCTATGATAGGGGAGGGGCTGGTAAGGAAGCGATGGTCAGAATCATCGGAGAAGATGCGATATCCGTCGTAGAATTGGCCTTGAGGATCGTAAAGAATATGTGATTCCAATCCCGTTGTAAGAGACTTTGTGGGTTTCGTTTTTACAGTCAGCGCCCATGTGGGGTTCACTCCTTCACGACAACTACCTTGCTTATCGCATTTACCGAATCGTAGGGGATTATCAGATTTCCGTCTTTGTCCTTCGGGTATGCTATCTTCGGTAATTCATCACCGACTGGTTCTACTATTATAGAAATGAACTGTCCCGTCTTTTCATCAACAACAACATCATCTAAACGACCGAGTTCTTCACCACTTACGGTAATGACGGGCTTCCCGCCCAGTTGCCTTGCGATTATGTAGGTAACCATTTTAAATTCCCCCGATATAATAATCTACCTTATATTCTATTAGAATATATATCCTTAAAAATGTACCCAGAAGATGATTCCCACCGAAGTTAAAAAGGTGCTGCAGCATCAGCATTATCACATAGTTGGAGAACATTCGGCGGTCAAATTATGTTACTGGACCAAGAGGAGTATTCTGAACCGGGGCTACTGTTATAAACAGAAGTTCTATGGGATTCAGAGCCATAGGTGTTTACAGATGAGTCCGGCGGTGGCTTGGTGTACTCAAAGATGTTTATTTTGCTGGCGAAATGTCGAGCAGACTCTGGGGATAAAATTGGATAGATTTGATGATCCCTCCGAGATAATCGAAAACTCGATAATGGCTCAAAGACAATTGTTAAGTGGTTATGGAGGGATTCCAGATAGGATAAACGAGAAAAAATTTGATGAGGCCCAGAATCCAAACCAGGTTGCAATCTCCCTATCCGGTGAGCCCACGATCTATCCCAGAATTTCCGAGCTGATCGAGGAATTCAACCGTAGGGACTTTACAACATTTCTGGTTACGAATGGAACTTTACCAGAGAGACTCGAATCTCTGGATCCGCTTCCAACACAGCTCTATCTCTCCTTAGACGCACCAGATGAAGAAATTTACAAAAGGGTATGTAACCCAATCATCCCGGATGGATGGAGAAAAATAAATGAGACCCTGAACATCTTTCCTTCATTGAACACGAGAAGGGTCATCAGGCTAACCGCTATCAAGGGATTAAATATGCTCAAGGTTGAAAAGTACTCCAAGTTAATCCGGATAGCGGAGCCCGATTTTGTCGAGGTAAAGGCATACATGTTCCTGGGTGGATCGAGGAGAAGGCTAACACTTGGAAATATGCCGTCCTTCGATGATGTGAGGAGATTCTCAGAAGAACTGTCAGAGGAACTCGGTTATGGAATTAAAGATCAAAAAGAGGACAGCAGGGTTGTTTTATTGACCAGGGATTCATGCAATATAAAGATAAAGTGATCTGGAATAATAACAATTGTGTATCAAATTTATATACTCCTCCGCTAAATGACTTTATACAATGCCAGAGGTTATTGATTCCTATGAATATATTCAGATCGTCAGAAGCGAGAAACACGAATTACCCATTTATATGGTAAAAGAGCCGGAGCTTTCTCCAGAAGAACGTGCAATTGTAGACAACCCGAAGGATCTGATGGGTGATTACCTGAGCGTGATAGATAGGCTTGAAATTTTTAGAACATCCACCGAGAAGGAAGACTTCCTGAATAGATACATAAAGTCACAGTTAAAAGACAAAAAAATATCATCCCATAATCTCGACAGGATCGTTTCTATGATAATGGATAAGATCTTTTTTGGCTACGGAAGATTGGGGCCATTAATGAGGGATGACAATCTCGAGGAGATCATGATCAATGGGCTCAATATCCCAGTTTTCGTAATTCATAGAGAGCATGGTATGTGTCTTACAAATATTAGGTATGAAAATCGTGAGGATATAGATGAATTGATAGGATGGCTCGCAAAAAATGCGGGAAGGAAGATAGATGAAAAAAAACCCCTTCTGGATGGGCATATGCCAGATGGAAGCAGGGTAAACGTTGTCATATCCCCGGCATCTCCCAAGGGACCCGCAATTACTATAAGAAGATTTAGAAGGACACCCTTTACCATTCTTGACCTGATACAAATGAAGAGCATAAGCTCAGAGTTGGCCGCCTTTTTATGGGTTTGTGTGGAGGGCTTTGGGATACATCCCTGCAATGTGTTAATCGCAGGGGGCTCTGGGAGTGGTAAAACAACCCTTCTTAATGCATTGACCATGTTTATACCCCACTATGAGAGGGTTATAACCATAGAGGATACATTAGAGCTAAACTTTGATTTTCTAAAAAACTGGGTCGCGTTGGAGGCAAATCCCTCATTAACTGAAAGGGCCGAGGGGATCGATATGCAGGTTCTGGTGGAAAATTCCCTGAGAATGCGACCGGACAGGGTGATAGTTGGGGAGATAAGGGGCAGAGAAGCCGAAACACTCTTCGTTGCGATGGATATAGGTTTGAATGGCTCTATGGGCACAATCCATTCAAATAATGCCAAGGAGACCACCATAAGATTGTGCAGTGAACCAATGAATTTACCGGTGAGGATGTTCCCCCTGCTTGATTTAATCGTCGTAATGAATAGACATTACGACAAGAACAGGGGGTTGGTAAGGAGGGTAACCGAGGTTGGAGAGGTAGCCGGTCTGGAGGGGGACGTCGTTCAGATAGGTCAGATCTATAAATGGAACGCAAAAACAGACAATATCTCCAGAACAGAATACCCGATACTGTTAACGGAAAAAATAGGAAGGCGATGTGGACTAACGAAGAGGCAGGTAGATATGGAGATCGTTAGACGTAAATTTGTGCTTGAGGCAATGCTAAAAAAGGGAATTCGAATGAAGAATGATGTAATAGCTATATTCCAGGAGTATCACAGAGATCCAGATTCCGTTCTCTCAAAGCTGGGGATTAGAGAAACGGGTCCAGCTAATAGACCTCATCGGGATTGAAGACCTTCCTTCCAGCTATTCTGATCTCACTACCCTCTATCCTCCTGAAAAAACAGGATCTATAACCCTTATGACATGCCCCGCCCTTCTGCTCTACCTTAAAAAGAAGAGCATCACCATCACAGTCTATGTAGATCTCCCTAACGATCTGGACATTCCCCGATCTCTCACCCTTTAACCAGAGCTTCTTTCTGCTGGTAGAAAAATAGTGCATTCTTCCGGTTTCTATGGTTTTCTCTATAGCCTCCCTGTTGGTGTGGGCAACCATCAGAACCTCGTTCGTTCTAAAATCCTGCACAACGGCCAAAACTAACTCGGGGATACCATCGACCTCCCTGAACCTCAGGGATTCGAACGGGAATTCGCTTCTGGCATTTATATCCTTCATAATAAATAATTAGATAACGAGGTAAAAATTACATCAAGATGGCAGTCGGAGGAAGAGGAAGTCATAAAAAGAGTAAAAAGGGAAAGAATACGGAACCGGAGATAATAAAGGTCAGAATCCCGAGGAAGGGTCAGGTCCTTGGAGAGGTTGAGCAACTTCTGGGAGACAGGAGGATGAGTGTGAGATGTACGGATGGAAACACGAGACTCTGCCGAATCCCCGGAAAGATCAGGAGGAGGATATGGATAAAGGAGGGGAATATCGTTCTGGTCGAACCGTGGAAGGTGCAGGCCAAGGAACGGGGTGATATCCTCTGGAGATATACATATCAGCAGGCCGAATGGCTGGAGAAGAAAGGATTTCTGAAAAATCTGCAAGAGGAATGAAATTTTAGCATCCATTTTTAAAATATACTGATGATAAAACAGACGGAATTCGAACTCAGGAAGATCTCCGAGGGGGTTTTTGACAAGTCGGTCCTTATGACTTTATACAAGCTCTCAAGGAGAGGCTGTCTGGATGAGATAAAAAGCATAATATCTACAGGAAAAGAATCAAATGTTTATCACGGCCTTCTAAGAGAGAAAGAGATCGCGATAAAGATATACTCGATAGAGACCTCGGACTTCAAGACCATGGACAGATATATTAGGGGGGACAGGAGATTCTCGAGTTGGAAAAATAGACGTCAGTTGATCTTTAACTGGGCAAAGAAAGAATTCGATAATCTCAGCAGGGTCTATAAAACGGTAAGATGCCCAGAGCCGATATGCGTTGAAAAAAACGTCCTTGTAATGGGCTTCGTCGGAGAGGATGGGATTCCCGCCCCGAAATTAAAGGATCTCCCCCCAGAAAATCCAGAGAAATTCTTCAATGAGATAATTCACTACATCAGGTCCATGTACCATAAAGGACTGATACACAGCGACCTATCCGAGTATAACATCCTGAACTGGGATGAACCGGTTCTGATAGACTTTTCAATGGGCGTCCTCCTGGATCATCCCCTGGCCGATGAGCTCCTAAGGAGGGATATCACAAATGTACTGAACTACTTTAAAAAATTCGGAATTAAAAAAAGTGAAGAGGAAATACTGGATTTCGTGAAGGAATAGAATGTTAGTCGAGAAGATAAAGGCAGTGGGTCACAGGAATGTTACTGCAAGACACAAAACCACCCTCGAGATAACCAAAGAGGATCATCTAACCCCCCGGGGGGATTGCATAATAGGTATCTCGGCAGATAGATCCCTTCCCGAACTCTCTCGGGGATTCAGGGAGGCGCTGAAAAGCCGGAAAGCAAGACTTGAGATAATTCTAAGCTGCTCCAATCTGACAGAAAAGATAACTGCTTACGGCGACCCCAACCTGACTCTCAGACATCCGACAGACATGGTCATCAGAAAGAGTTCATTCATCTGTGAGAGGACGCTGGCGATAAAGGCCAATAAGGCGGCGATCGACCTAAACAGGGAATTCGTTAAAAAACTGAGAGAGGGCAAAGAGGTCGAGATTGAGTTAAGGGTAATCGACTAAAATTTATTCGATGGATACAAAAGAATTATATGGTTTTAGCACCGGGGATCTTAATACCGGAGATACAATTCCTGATCTTGCTCATTTTAGCGGTTATCGTTGCAATAGTTGTTAAATATATAAAGCTACCCTACACCATAGCTCTGGTTATAGCTGGAATCCTCGTGGGACTAACGGGGATAGAGGAGATCGAACTGAGCAGGGAGCTCATCTTCTTCATCTTCCTGCCGGCACTCCTCTTCGAGGGATCAATTCATATAGACCTTGACCAGCTGAGGGGGAATGCAAAGATAATTCTCACTCTGGCATTTATAGGCCTGGTTCTGTCCGCATTCATTGTCGGCATCTTGATACATGAACTTACCGATATTCCACTTATATTTTCACTCCTCTTCGGGGCCATGATAATGCCGACCGATCCCGTATCTGTCCTCGCGTTGTTTAAGAAGATGGGCGTCTCGAAGGAACTAACAACCATCGTGGAGGGAGAAAGCCTGTTCAACGATGGAACCGGCATTGTCCTCTTTGAGGTTCTTCTGGCACTTGCTCTGGGCGAGGCACAATTCAACCCGATCGCAACCCTGTTAAACCTCGGCTACGTCGTTATAGGAGGTATCGGAATAGGCCTAATTCTGGGATACGTTGCCTACGGCGTCCTGAAGCACATTGACGATCACCTGATCGAGGTCCTCATTACGGGAATACTTGCATATGGAAGCTTTATCGTAGCTGAATCAATTCATGTCTCCGGTGTGATGGGTGTCGTGGCCGCAGGACTTTTTATAGGAAACAGGGGAACGCAGTTTGCGATGTCTCCCACGACCAGAATCTCCATCCTGACCTCGTGGGAGATCGCAGCATTCATCATCAATTCCATTATATTCCTCCTGATAGGGGTCAGAATCCCCCTTGGAAATCTCTACGAGAGCGCATTCCTTGTGTTATCGGCAATTTCTGCTGTAATTTTGGCTAGGATCTTAAGCGTTTACCCCCTTCTCTCACTGCTCAATCTGAGATCGAAGATCAAAATACCCCTGAAATGGCAGCATGTGATAAACTGGGGCGGTCTTCACGGTTCGATTCCAATAGCCCTTTTCCTTGGTCTCAACCCCGAGATGCCCCACTGGAATGAGATCTCCGTCATGGTCTTTGGCGTCGTTCTGTTCTCCCTGATAGTTCAGGGTCTGACGGTAGAACCGCTAATAAAGAGATTGAAGATAGTTACCGTGAGACCGGAGGAGGTGGAGTATGAGAGAATTATGGCTCGAAAGATCTCTATCCAGAGGGCAAGGGAAACGGTCAAGAGGCTGTATAGTAGAAAGGAAATCCCCTACAATGTATATCGGGAGCTGAAGGATCTCTATGAAAAGGAGGCCGATGAACTAAAAACATTGACTTCGAAAAAGCTCGAAAAAGAAAGGGTCTTAAGGGAAAAACAACTGAAGATAGCAAAACGAAAGATACTTGATGCCCAAAAAAGCTCTGTTCTGGAATCCATGAGAAAGGGTCTGATATCCGAGGATGTTGCCTCCGAATTGATCCGGGATCTGGATTCTGAGATAGATAGTCTTAGAGAATGGAAAGATTCGAGAGAATAGCAAACCTCGCACAACTGGCGGCAGTTCTCGAGGTAAGTACCGAAAAACCCGGAAATGTCACTCCAACCCACGATTTCCCTGACACGACCTACGAGGACTTCATCTTTGGTTCTATAGCCATAGCCCCCGCGATCAAAAACGCCGCCCTGAATGGCTTCAGAGCGGGCAACAGCGAAATCTCTCTAAAAGAGATCAACATCGGTGAGAACATAAAAAATGCAATTTTAGACGTAAAAAAATCCCATCCCGGGGGGAACACACATCTGGGGATGCTAATGCTTTTCATACCAATAGCCTCTGGAGCCGGTTTCTGTATCTCCCACAACTCTGAATTTTCCCACTCCCTGAGAGAGAACATAGCAAAGATTCTCGAAAACTCAACCGTTAAGGACTCATTAAACCTTTACTCGGCCATAAAGATCTCAAACGCGGGGGGACTGATGGGTCGGTTAAGAGAACCAAGAATTCCATTCCACAATCTGATGGAAATCTCCTCTTCGGGGGATAGGATCGCAGAGGAACTAACAAGTGGGATGAGAATTACCTTCGAGATCGGGGTCCCAACCCTGGATCGCGTGTATCGGGAAACCAGAAACCTAAGAAAGGCAATCCTTCAGACATACCTGGTCCTTTTGTCGGAATTCCCCGATACCTTCATAGCAAGAAAATCCGGTTCAGAAAAAGCAAAAGTCATCCTAAGAGAGGCCCAGAAGATTCTCGAAAGAGGGGGAGTATTCACAAAAGCAGGGAGATCTGCAATAGAGGAACTCGACATAAACCTTAGAAGAGAGGGAAACAAACTAAATCCAGGGACAACGGCGGATCTGGTTGCTGCGGCTCTTTTTGTGTGGTTATTACTTGAGAAATTTCAGTGAATTTCTGCAGGAAATTCCCTTCTTTTGGTCAAGTTCAACCCTTTTAGAAAAAGCGTTGACGGCAACCTTTTTAGGAAAAAGGTTGATCAAAAAAATTCATATTAAATTTTTGGTCAAGCTTTTCCAAAGCTTGAGCGTTGAAGGAAAAAATTTTGTCTAAATTTTTGGTCAAGCTTTTCCAAAGCTTGATGCGTCAAGGTTTTCTTTCTAAGAAAAGCTTGGGCCCGATGGGATTACGAAGAATCTTTTTCTTTAGGAGTGCAAAAATCGTAGATTTTTGGCTACCAAAATTGCGAGCAATTTTGAGTAAAGAAAAACATTCACGAAAAGAAACCCGTTAAGTGCAGCTAAGCGCAGCGCATGCTGCACCACATGATCCAAACTGTGTTAACAGTTTGGGCCCGATGGGATCGAAATAAGTGTGAGAACCTACGGTTCTCCCCCTTTCAACGCCATAAGGGCATTTCATGCCCTTATCAACCCCAAATAATTTTTTGGTATGCAGCACCTCTCCCTTAGCATCCGGAAATTCTTTTTGGGAATCCAAACACTTTTCTAAAGGGTTTGGGCCCGATGGGATTACGAAGAATCTTTTTCTTTAGGAGTGCAAAAATCTACGATTTTTGGCTACCAAAATTGCGAGCAATTTTGAGTAAAGAAAA
>QMZJ01000011.1 GCA_003663115.1 Candidatus Altarchaeales archaeon
AGAACCCCCTCAAATTTAGAAAGGGCTCAGTCCACTTTAGAGGAAGGTGAGGAACTTAGTGGGATTTCCCAGCCCAGAATATATGTCACCACTTAAAAGCCTCGGCGTCAAATAATATGACGGGCATGAGACCGGAGTTAAGAAATTAAAATGACAAAAAAATTATTACCAACTACTGTTGTTGGAAGCTATCCAAAGCCAAGATGGCTCAACCATCTGGTAAGGGAATATACAGAAGGAAAGATATCAGAGAAGATTATGGAGCGGGCATATCGGGACTCAATAAAGGCGGTCGTAAAGGAACATGAATTGGCGGGAATTGATATCCTCTGGGACGGAGAGATGAGAAGGGAGGAGATGACATCCTACTTTGCCGAGCATATCGACGGCTTCAAAGTTTATGGGGAGGTCAGGGTCTGGGGTAACAATTATTATAAAAAACCAGCTATCGTTGATGAACTTAGATACGGGGACGAATTAACTATCCAGGATTACAAATTCCTCAGGGAGATTACAGAGAATAGAATAAAGGTTCCAATAACTGGACCTTATACGATTGTTGACTGGAGCTTTAACGAATTCTACAAGAGTAAAGAAGATGCAGTATATGCTCTTGCGAATGTCATAAATAAAGAGCTCAAGGGTCTCGTAAGAGCTGGCGCTGAATACATACAGATAGACGATCCCGCCATTCCAACGCATCCGGATGAGATCGAAATTGCGAGGAATTCCATAGAGATTGCAACTCGGGGGGTTGATGCATATCTAGGAATCCATATATGCTATGGTGATTACTCAAAAATCTATCCACAGGTCCTGGAATTTCCGGTAGATCAGCTGGACTTTGAATTAGCGAATAAAAACTTTAAAGACATTGAAATCTTTAAGGAATATGAATTTACAAAGGACATTGGCTTTGGTTGTGTAGATGTCCACACCAAGAGGGTTGAGCCCGTTGACGAGATTAAGGAAAATATAAAGAAGGCATTTGATCTAGTTGAACCAGAGAGGGTTTATGTCGATCCAGATTGTGGCTTAAAGCTTCTTCCATCGGAGATCGCATTTATGAAGCTCAAGAATATGTGCCTGGCAGCTAAAGAGCTGAGAAATGAGCTATAATTTCCAGTCCATCCATCTCTCGAAATTTGCCTCCTGAACCCTCAGGGCCTTTTCTCTGTTAAATTCCCTTACCTTCATACCCTTCTGCAATTCCTTCGGGGTTGGGATAAATATCTCGGTATCTGGAAACCTGAATGGACATACCGGATATAGTGGGTGTTGTTTTCCTGTCCTGACCCCGGTGACGTTGCTCTCGGGGCATACCCCTCTCATGAACCCCCTGCATCCTGTAAGTCCTTTCATCTCTGGCAATTCCCTCATTAGATTGAAGTACAGCTGACTTGCGATGCAACGGAATTCTGGCGAGGACCTGACGCAGAGGCGTAATGAGAGTAGATTGATTAAAGACCGTAAATTCAGGGTAACGTGATACACACCTACTGCCTGAGCGAATGGTAGAACGTATCGTGCTATCTCCCTTGCTATGCCATTATCGATAATTTCTTTATAGCTTCTAATAGAATTTCTAACGGAATCGTAAAGCAACTCACCTATCTTATCCCTTTTTTCTTTAATTAAATGAAACGGAAGGATTACCTCATAGGCCTCTTTATTCTTGTCTATACCCTTGCTTACCTCTATATACCTAGTAGAATATCCGGTATGACTCACCATCCGATGCTCCAAAAATTCCGGGGAATTGCCCTTTGACATCTTCAGATCGAATTTTATGATTATGTGCTCCAGGGCAGAGGAATAATCATTCTCCACTATCATTCTAAATACGCTCCTGTCCTTAACCTGTGGTGGAACGCCGCTCATTCTTGCAGAGTAAACGACCTCTCTCCAGGCGTCCTTTCCCTTAATAACCTCAAAGTTCCAGATTTCTGGTTTAACAACCTTGATCTCTAAGTCCCTCATTTTTTTTGGCAGGTGCTCAGACGTCATAATTCATTATCTCCGTCAGGGGATAAACTATTTGATTTCATCAATAATAATACTTATGTCTCTATTTTGGATCAGGCATTGGAAATATTTTTAATCTGTTTCTTAAATTTTATCTATGGTTGAAAACGTCGGTATCCTGGTCGTTAGTTATGGCTCCAGGGCGGTTTCAATGGTCGATGCATTCTCCAGGAGTGGAGATTACGAGGTAGAACTCTACATCGCGGATAAACAGAAGAATCCATTTAATCTTAAAAGAGCCAGGGTTCATCGAGTAATTCCTGGCCTAGATGTTGATAAAATCCTTAAATTCGCGAGAAACTACAGGGAGAGGATAGATTTCGGGATAGTCGGCCCCGAGGGGCCCATAATTGAGGGGGTCAGGGATAAACTTGAGAATAGCTTAGAAATCCCGATGATCTGCCCAACGAGGGAATATGCACTGGAGAAGAGCAAGGTTCAACAGAGGGAATTGATGAATGATATCTGTCCGGAAGTCAATCCGAGATTCAGGGTCTTTAACAGAGGAGACTATAAGGGAATCTCAGATGTCAGGAGGGATGTCTATCTGTGGCTGGATGAACTCGATAACCGGGTAGCTGTAAAGCCAGATCGCCCCGGGTATGGGAAGGGTGTCGGGGTCTGGGGTGATCACTTCAACTCCCGGGGGGAATTGTTCGAGCACTTTCTTTCCATCTACGAAAAAGACTCCGTAATCATAGAGGAGAAAATAGACGGGGAGGAATCTTCTTTTCAGTGCTTCTGCGATGGTAAAAATCTGGTCGCACTACCAGAAACAAGGGATTACAAGAGGGCATTTGACGATGATAAGGGCCCAAATACCGGGGGTATGGGCTGTTACAAGGATTATGGGGACTGCCTCCCCTTCATGAGAGCCAGTGACAGGGAGGATGAATTAAACGTGGTAAATAAGATCTTCAGAAAATTAAAAGATGGCAGAGAAAATCCCGGGCTGAGGGGGATCCCTTTCTATGTTGCATTCATTCACACCAGGGATGGGATAAAAATCTTGGAGATCAATTCGAGGGGGGGAGACCCCGAGATCCAGACTGTGCTACCGTTAATAAAGGATGACTTCGTCGATATCTGCTTTAAGATGATCGACGGGAATCTGAAGAGAATTAAATTTGATCCAAGGGCATCTGTCCTGACATACAAGGTGCCTCCGGGCTATGGGGGCTTCAGAGAGAGGTTTCCGGAACGAGTAAATCCCGATGAGATCGACACCCCGGTGGATTTAAGTCGGGCATACGGGTTAAGGGAAAAATATGGCGATTCAATAAGGATCTATCCCGGCTCCATGGAGGTTAGAGATGGAAAGACCTACTCCGGTAGCTCCAGGACGGTATGCTGTATTGGAATTGGGGAGAGCATAGAAGAGGCAAGAAAAATTTCTTTGGATGGGATAAAGGCCATAAAGGGTGGGGCGCTCTGGTACAGAAGGGATATTGCATCAAGGAAACATATTGATAAGAGTATAGAGCATATGAAGAGATTGAGAGGATAGACTTTACTTATGAGAAAATGCATCCTTATGATATCTCTTTATTATTCCTTTTATCTCCGAGGATTTTTGTGGGTTAAGAGATACTTCCATACCATAGCTAGTGGGTTTTGAGAGAATATAACCCTTCTTTAGCGCATATTTACCAACTTTTTTGACATCGCCTCTAACATGTTTGGGAAATCCCTTAGCTATGTTATCAAAGGACGTATGAGACTCTCCCCATTTTCTAAGCCTCGCTAAATTGTATAGAATATCGGAGAGTACGTCTTCTTTTACCATATGATATATTTTGAACTTATGATTAAAAATAGTTATTTTTACATAAAATCAACTTTTGAAGATATTTATATAGATAAAAGTCTATATATTATTCTATATGTGTACATACATATCTATACGGGTTTGTACATAGAACTAAACAATGAAAATGACACACGAAAAATCCCTCCTATTAAAATTTTTAGGCGATACACCACAGTTAAGGATAGTGGATTTTCTGTTAGCACACTACAGGTATGACTACTCCAAAAAAGAGATAGCTGAAGGCGCTGGAATTGCGGTTAGTACCTTGTATAAAGTTTGGGGGGAACTAGAGGATTTGGGTATCGTAACACCAACTAGAGCGTATGGAAATACACAACTATTCAGGATAAATACCGAAAACCCCTTGGTTAAGGAACTGGCGAAAATGGATATAGCTCTAATTGAGATGACCGCCCCCAAGGAGATTCCAGCGATTAATCAGGAATAGCAAGTGGTTCAGAGTCTCCATCAGGTATACCCTGCCACTTTGTTGTGTAGACCAGTTTCTTAGTGGGTGGTTTTCTCTTCTTTGCAATCGTAGCGGGGGTTTTAAAGGGTAATCTAATTCCTTAGAGGATGAGTTAGTAGTTGAGATGGAGATAGAGAGATCGGAAATGTGGATTTCAAGGTCATGTACAATACGATCGTAAAATTAAGATCTTCCAATCCCCCTATAAATAATCCCATGTTTTTCAATTTTTTCCTTCTCCAGAAAATTTCTTCCATCCACTATAACTTTAACGCCCTTCTCTCTGAGATTTTTTAGATCCAGGTTTTTATATTCTTTGTGATCTGTTACCAGAATTACGGCATCCAGGGCATTTAGATTTTTTAGATCCGCGAATTCGACACCAAGTTTCTCTATCTCCTCCTTTGAAAATAGCGGATCATTGACATATACATTCGCCCCCCTGTCTTTAAGATGCTCTATCACGGAGAGAGAGGGGCTTAAAAAGGTCTCTTTAACTCCCCCCCTGTAGGCGATGCCCAATATCAGTACGTTTTTGCCGTCAAGATCTTTGAGTTCCTTCCCAAGCAGGTTTACGGCGTGTTCTGGCATCCCATCATTTATCCTCCTTGCATTCTTCGCCAGAATCAGGTCAATCTCCAGATCGGAGGCGTTCTTTATCAGAAAATAGGGATAAACGGGGGCGCAATGACCACCGACGCCAATTCCCGGGGTTAGGATGTGAGAGTGTGGATTTGTATTCGATGCCCCGATTATTTCAACGACATCCAGGCCCCTGGCCTGACAGAATCTCGCAAACTCATTAGCCAGTGCTATATTAACATCCCTGTAGACCATACCAAAGAGCTTGGTCGCTTCGGCCGCCTCTGAGCTGGTAACGGATATAACCTCGGAATCCAGCACCCTTTTATAGAACTCCACTCCCCTTCTCGTTGATTCTTCGTCTATTCCACCGACTATCTTCGGAATTTCTCTCAGATACCGAAACATGACCCCAGAAGATACCCTCTCGGGGCTGAAAACGACATAGAAATCCCTCCCGGCCTTCAGTCCAGATCTCTCCAGGATCGGGATCATTCTATCTCTCGTATCCCCCACCGGAAGGGTTGTTTCATAGATCACCAGAGAATCTCTTTTCAAGCCTTTTGATATCGTTTCAGTTACCGAGTCTATTGTACTATAATCTATATTTCCTTCTTTATCAACCACCAGAGGGACGATGACAACGATAACATCGGATTCCCTTACCGCTTTTACGGTATCTGTCGTTGCAGATAGGAGACCTTTCTTCACGGAATCCCCGATCCTTTCATCCAATCCCGGCTCTCCCCTGATATGGGAAATCCCCCTATTAATTGAATCTACGACCTCCGGGTTTATATCACATCCGATAACCCGGAACCCCTTACTCGCGTACTGTGCTGCCAGAGGTAATCCTATCTTTCCCAAACCAATAACGCATATTTTCAAAGGACGATCACCTTTTCTTTTATAGCCGATTCGATCAATCTTTGTGCCAGTTTCAATGCCTTTAATCCGTCTTCGCCACTAACCAAGGGCTCTTTATCCTTCCTCACACACTCAACCCAGGATTCAAGCTCTGCCTTCAAAGGCTCCCTTTTTGGTATTCTAATGTTGATGATATTGCCCTCGGTTACCCCCATGAGTATGTCAGAATAATTATACATTCTTCTGCTTGCCTCGATATTCTCATAGAAATAGAGCTCCTGGGTTAGATATTTCACCAGAAACATACCCTTCTCCCCCGTAATTGATATCTCCCTTATCTTCTCGGGGGTCAGCCAGTTTACCGACAGAACCCCGATCGCATCATTCTGAAATTTCAACAGGCCCGAGAGAAGGTCCTCATGCCTTGTATGGATCCTGCGCTCTGTTTCTGCATACAATCGTTTAACCTCGGATCCGACCAGATACCTCATAATGTCGATATCATGTACCGCTAAATCAGTAACAACCCCGACATCCCTTATCCTGTTGGGAAAGGGACCAACCCTTATCGCCTTTATCTCAAATATCTTTCCCAGCTCATTTTTATCCAGCCTTTTCTTTAATTCAATAACCGCTGGATTAAATCTCTCGATGTGCCCCACGGTAAGTTTTACGCCATTCTTCTCTGCCTCATCAATGATCACTTTGGCATTTTCTTCGGAGTCCGCTATCGGCTTTTCAACTAAAACGGGGATACCTTTTTCAATACAATCAAGAGCCACATCCCTGTGGTACCTTGTTGGAACGGCAATGGATACCATATCAATATGTTCCTCCTTTAGCATCTCCCTGTAGTCCCCGTATGCATCACATCTGAAGTCTTCGGCAACATTTCTTGCGGTTTTGGAATTTACATCCGCTACGGCAACCAGTTCTGTACCATCCAACTCCGAATAGACCCTCGCATGATTCCTCCCCATCACTCCAACTCCGATGACCGCGGCTCTAAGTTTTTTCATTCTCTCATCCTCAAACACTATCCGACACTCTCTCCAGGATACCTATCCAACCCGGGGTAATGAGTAGTACATGATATATTGTTATATAAGTTTATATGTCCCCCACGAGAGGGACGGATTGGATAACGTAAAATACGTTACCTTGGATTCAAGCTCTCAATTAACTCTTTATTCTTTACTGGACGATTTATATAGATACCATCAAATTATCTATAAAATACAATCTGGATAACAATGGTCAATGAGGAAGACCATGATGAGGAGCTGTACTGGGGCATAGTAAATTCGATAATTAACGACAAAAGGGTGTGTATCCACCCCTATCTAAGACGTGTGAGCAGTGAACGGGCATTCAGGTTAAAGAGGAATCATGACGAGGTTTTATCCGAGTGTCATCTCCTAGAGGAGTTGAAAGTGGCCATAGAAAACGCACCCGAGGAGGCCATTTTATTTCATTTAGATGGCAGGAATGACTTCGCGACCTGGGTAAGGGAAGAGATTGGCGACCTGGAACTCGGTGCGGATCTGGAACGCATCAGACCATCCAAGACGATAGATGTTAAATCCAAATTAGTACACGTATTGGATTCAAGAATAAAGGCCCTTAAATATGATTCGGTTAACCTGATATTTGATTAGGTCAGCTTCACACCAACGACCTGCGATATCCCATTACTTATGGAAACGCCTATGACCGACTCCGCCTTTTTTATTACCTCGTCGTTGTGCGATATTAATATGAACTGGGCCGTTGAGTTTCTCAGGATCTCCGCCAACCTTAATGAGTTCTCCCTGTCCAGGGATGCATCCATCTCATCCACTATATAGAAGTGCGATGGTTTGTATCTCTGTATAGCTAATAAGAACGCAGAACTGGTGAGTACTTTCTCGCCACTTGACATGGTATCCATGTTTATAAGCTTCTTGCCCTTTGGCGATGCGTTTATCAAAAGACCAGATTCGGAGATGGCCCGTGGATTGTCTAAAATCAGGGTACCCCTCCCCCCCGTCAACTCCTTATAAATCTGTTCAAAATTATTCTTTACTACATTAAAGGTAGTCATAAATGTCTCCCTCTTCCTCTTCTCTACCCTCTCCATGAAGTCGAATATGGACTGTCTTTCGTTCTTTAATGTTTCTAATCTCTCTTTTGTTTTCTCGAATTCTTTGTTGATGAGCTCATAGCTCTCAATTGCCCTTAGATTTACCGAACCAATCTCCTCAAGCTCCATCTCTATCTCTCGAATCCTTGACTCAAGTTCTTTAAAGCTTATTTCCTGGATCTCTACCCCCTGGAAATTCGTGAACTCCTCCCTCAGACTCGAGAGTTTCGTTTCTATCTCGGCATTCTTTATTAATGTTTTATTTATCTCTTCATTTATATTGTCAAGTTCATACTCCTTCTCCCCAACCTTTGAACCCAGCTCCGTTATTTTTTTCTCAAGCTCAGACCTCTCATTTAACATAGTCTCGATCCTTTGCATTAACCTGCTGTTCTCCCTTTCCATAGCCGCAAGATCTCTCTTCATTTCTGAATGAAGGGATCTAACTTCATTGAGCTCCCTCTCATTATGCTCTTTTTGTTTCCCCAGGTCTCTGAGTTCCTCCTCGATCTCATTGATTCGTTGTCTTAAAAGCCCCATTCTCTCTTCCAATGTTTTTTGTTCTATCTCCAGGTCCCTGTAATTGTCCTTTAATTTCTCCAGTTGATCGACCCTTATTTCAGACCTCTTCCTCATTAGCAGTTCAAGATTCTTTTCCTTGGATTTTATCTCCCTCCCGATCAATCTTATTTTCTTTTCATTCCCGGCAATGAGCTTCTTTGTGTTACGGATATCATCCATAATCTCGTCAATCCTCTCCTTTAACTCGTTCTTTTTATCAGCCAATGAACTCTTTTCCAATCTCATTCTTTCTATATCGGTCCTTCCACTTGCCACCGAGATCTCTAATTTCGATAATTTTTTCTCCATTTTCTCCTTCCTGAGTTGTAATTCCTGTTTTTCACCATCGAGTTCTATGATTCTCCTATCGAGGATCTTCAGTTCCTTCTCGAGCTCATCTACCCTGCCGAAACCAATTTCTACCCTCTTTATATATCCCCCGGTCATGGCACCACTTTCTGTCAGTAGGTCTCCCTCAAGGGTTACCATGCGCCACTTCCCGACCCCTATCTCTCTTGCAGTCTTCAGATCCCTTACGAGAATAGTGTTTCCGAAGATGTAATCGAATGCGGGTTTATATTTCGCGTTAGTCGTGATGAAATCCCGGGCGAACCCGATACTCCCCCTCGGGGGCCTGTGCATTCTCCTGAATTTTATCCTGTTCAGGGGGAGGAATGTGGCTCTTCCGATCCTTTTCTTTCGGAGGTAGTTGATACATTTTATCGCAGTATCTTCGTTCTCGACGACAATGTTGTACATCCTCCCCCCGGCGGCAACCTTCATCGCTTCCTCATAGTCCGGGTTTAAGACGGTGCCCAGTCGGAATATTGGACCATAGACCCCGGGAATTATCTCCTTCAGGTTCATTATGGTCCGTACGGCTCCCCTCAATCCACCCCCGCTCTTTTCTACCGTCTCAAGCTCCGTTTTTTTCTCTGCAAATTCCACCCTGAGACCCTCCAATAGCTTCTGAATCTTTATCTGTTGTTCGTTTATCTCTGGGATTTTACTCTTTAGTCTCTCAAATTCCTCAAGCTCGGATCTATATTTTTTGTTCATCTCAGTAATCCTCTTTCCCAGTTCTTTCTCCCTCTCCACCAGCTCATGGATTCTATCCTCTATCTGCGTCTTTTCCCCCATCAGCTCCTCGATCCTCTTCTCATTTGCCCTGTTTGAATCAAGCAACACATTAATCTTTGACCTCAGATCAAATATCTCTGTCTTTGATTCATCAATTTTTTCCTCAACCCCCATGCCCTTAAACCTCCTGAACTCTTCTTGAATCCTGGAATTCAGAAATTCTAGTTTCTCATTAACTGCTTTAAGCCTCGATTCCAGGCTATTTATCTCTGAAATGAGTCCGTTCCTCCTCTCCCTTCTCTCACGAATCCTCCTCTTGATGTCCTCCAGATTCTTATTTAAACTTTCTATCCTATCATGGCTCCTTACTAATTCTCCTTTTATCTCGGGTATCTTTGCAAGACCCTTCTCCTTCTCTAATTTGAGGATCTTAGAGTTGATCTCCCTCAATTCCTCGTTTTTCTCCGAGATATCCCTCTTTGTGTTCTCAATGTACTCTGTAAGACCCCTTTTTTTCCTCTCTAGTTCCTCAAGCCTTAGATTTATGTTCTTTAGCCTCTTCTCATGACTCACGATATTTTTATGAAGAATGGTCGCATTGCATCTCCTCAGTTCATCCTGCAATTTTTGATATCTAACTGCGTCATCCCTCTCTTTTCTGAGCTGTTCTAAGTACCCCTTTTTCTCACCCAGGATGATGTGAGTTTCAGAAATTCTGTTCTCCACCCTCTCTAACTCCTTTATTGCCTTCGCCTTCTTTTTGTCGTATTCTCTAATTCCACACAGATCGTCGATTATCTGTCTCCTTTCCCTGGGTTGCATCTCAATTACCCTTGTTATGTCATCCTGTAGAATTATGTTGTATTCATTATCCCCAATCAGATCTATGATCTCCTGTCTAGAAGCTCTTTTATTGTCGATTTTATAGGTGCTGTGCCCCTCTCTGTCGATCTCTCTGCTTATCTTTATCCTCTTCTTATCCCCCTCTCTCAGGTATATGGAAACCTTCGCATACTCCGATTCCTTACCCCCCACCCCGCCGTTACAGATCAATTCCCTCAGATTATTAACCCTCAACCCCCTGGATCTACCCAGAACGAAGCAGATGGAATCAACGATATTACTCTTCCCGGAGCCATTCGGTCCAACTATGGCGGTGAAGTGATCCGGAAATTCCAGCACCGTCTTGTCCCTGAAGGACTTGAAACCCTGAATCTCTAATTTTTCCAGACGCATTTTCGAGTGTGTTAAATTTTATGCCAGTTCATGTTTATAATAATATCTAAATGATCTCAATAGTGTATAACATAAAAAGATACAGAGAATTGTTGAGCAGGGAGATAAAAAAGGACGACATAGTGATAGAGTTGGGTCCGCATATCGGGAGAGGTACCCTCTCCTACATAGAGAGGACCAGATTAACCGTTACGGTTGACAAGAGCTCTCAATCCGAAAATGCGTTTGAGGAAATCAAGGGAAGTTACTCAAATCTGAGATTCGTTAGGGGGGATGTCCGAAGCTTTGAGACAATTGAAAGGGTTCTAAAGCTAACGAGAAGGTGTGATTTAATGGCAATAGACATTGGGGGTGGGAGGTTTCCCGACACGGTTTTCAAGGTATGGGCAACGTGGTCGGGGATATTTAAGCCCAGGAATTCAATTATCAGAAACAGGGGGATAGCAGAATTTATACAGAGAGCAGAGATTCTGGACGATTCAATAAAGAGAGGCTTTGAGGATGACGGCTGGTTGTCTGAGTGGGGAAGGGCAATGCCCCATAAACTAAGGAAGCAGCTGGATGAATTCGGGTTCTGGGTCGATCTCGAGGGGGATTAGTTATCTCTCCTTATAGAAGTGCAAGCTCTTTAATCCGGATTCGGGAATGCTGTGCTCGAACTTTACGACCTCGTGCACGGGATAGGCATTTATCGGAAAGTTATCCAATTTTGTTAAAAATTCCTCAAAGCCGTGGTGTCCCCTTGGAACGACAACCTTTGCTATTATCTTTCCGTCAAATGTTCTAAAGACCTTCCTGACCTCATCGAAGCTGGATAATTTAGCTGCAATGTCTTTTGACTGAGATGGTGGAGCATCCACGAAGATAAAGCCGATCTGAAGACCCAGATCATGGGGATGTAAGATAGCTGAGAAATTCTTTATTATTCCCCTATCCAGTAACCTCTCCGCCCTTGTGAACACGGTAGTATGAGGGACGCCGAGCTTCCTGCCGAGCTTCCTGAAGCTCAATCGCGCGTCCTGTTGCAGGTGTTTGATTATCTCCAGATCTAGGTTGTCAATTTTCATTCTCATACAGTTAATAATATTGTTATATATTGATATAAATATCTAACATATTAAAGTTTGTATAATTCCCATCCAAAATTTTGAGCGGGTAGAATATTGATAGTTCCAGTAATCGACATAAAGGACGGAAAGGCTGTAATGCCGATAGCTGGAAGGAGAGACGAGTACGAGGAATTGAAGAGTGTTATTTGCAAGTCCTCCGATCCACTCGATGTCGCAGTTACCTATGAAAGACTCGGCTTCAGGGAGATCTATCTCGCGGATCTCGATGGGATTCTATACTCCAATCCAGATCTGGATCTGATAAATGAGATAGCCAGATCTACCGGGCTATCTATAATGGCGGATATCGGTCTCTGGTCTCCGGAAACGCTCTTGCTGTCGAGGAATATCAGGCCCATAATCGCCACGGAGACCTTCTCTTCTCTAAACCTTTTAGAATTTCCAAAAGAGGTTATTCTGAGTATTGACACGAGAGGAGACAGGCTTCTCTCTGAAACCTCTCTCGATTTATTTGATTTCATTGAGATTATTAAAGACAGCAGGAAGATCACAGAGATTATTCTCCTGGATTTAGACAGGGTTGGGATCCTAAAGGGGCCCAATCTGAACCTCTGTAAACGGGTCATTGATAGATTACCGGGTAGGAAGATAATCTATGGAGGAGGAATAAGAGATTTAAGAGATATAGATTCCCTGCAAAGGATAGGTGTCTACAAGGTTCTGGTTGGATCTGCATTACACACGGGGAGGATCTTCAAGGATGTACAAAAGGGAGATTATAGATAAATTAAGGCGGATGAGGAGCGAGGATCAATCATATACGGACGGCAGGATTCTATCATCAGTATCAACCAAACCCCTAAACGTGGCAATTAAAGCCTATGAGATATTCTCGGATACAAATGCTCTGGATACCCACGTGTTCAGAAGTGTTGAAAGATTGGAGAGGGATATCATCGAATGGTTCGGTAAACTCTTAAAGAATAGAAAAACTGCGGGATACATAACAACCGGGGGAACCGAAGCTAACATAGTTGCATTGTTCGTTGCAAAGAAGACATATCCCAAAAAAAGGGAGATCCTGGTGCCAGAGTCAGCGCACTATTCGATCCAGAGGGCCGCAGATCTACTGGGTCTGAGAATTAAATATGTCCCATTAGACAGAGACTTTAGGGTAGATGTCTCCGAGATCGAGAATAGAATTAATAAAGATACATTGGCCATAGTTGCAACCGCCGGGACCTCTGCATTGGGTGTCGTGGATCCAATAGAGGAGATTAATGAACTCTGCGGGAACATATTCTTCCACGTGGATGCAGCATTTGGTGGCTTTGTGATCCCGTTCTTAGATAGTAAACTCAGGATCGACTTTAGCATCGAGAACATGGATTCGATAACTATAGACCCGCATAAAATGGGTCTTGCGCCGATACCCTCCGGCGCGATCTTATTTAGAGATAAATCCTACCTCGATAAACTTAAGACCTCGCCGACGTATCTTCCATCCCAGCCCTTCACCCTTTCTGGGAGCAGATCTGGTGGTGCAATAGCCGCAACGTGGGCCACAATAAATTACCTCGGGATGGATGGTTATAGAAGAATAGTAAAAAGGTGTATGGAAAATACCAGATTTCTCTGCAGAGAGTTAAGGAAGATGGATGTGAACATCCTCGTAGAACCAGAGCTGAACGTCGTGGGTATAAGGCCCAGGAATCTGGAAAGGGTGTGGACCCTCCTGAGGGGGAGGGGATGGAACATCCTAATGGATACCCACAGTAAAAGTCTAAGGGTCGTTGTAATGCCCCATGTCACGGAGAAGGTTATCGGGGAGTTTGTTCGTGACCTGAGGGAGATCATTCAGCTGTGTCTTTAAATGTATAATTTTTCTCTTAAATTATAATATGTTCAACCTGCCTTATATACCCACCTCAGCGGAGTTAGTAGATAGGGCCCTTAGGGAGGGCTCGAGGGAGGCAAGAGCGAAGAGGGCTACAAAAGGGCCAAGAGAGATACGCATCAGAAAATCCGAGGAAGCGAGGGTAAAGGTTATCGGTAGAATAATTAAGGCAGAGCTAAGAGCCATAATAAGGAATTTTCCGAGCTACGAGCAGTTGCCCGAATTTTATCAGAGACTCCTCGACATAAGAATAGAGAAGGACAGATACAAGAAATCATTAGGTGCTGTACAGTGGTGCATCAATGGAATAGAGAGGATCGAAGGAGAGGCCCTGAGGAAGATCCGAACGAGCGGGGATGCCAAATTTTCGAGGGAGTTCATGGGAAGGTCCTCATCAATGCTAAGGCAGATCTCGGATGAGCTAAATGAACTCATAGAGATAAAGGAAACCCTGCGAGAATTTCCGGATATAGAAGAGATGCCAACCTTGGTTATTGCTGGCTATCCGAATGTGGGAAAATCGACATTCATGTATAACCTGACCGGATCGAGGGTCAAGATAGCTAGTTACCCTTTTACAACCCAGAGGATCCTGATCGGACACAGAGAGATAAAACACCAGAGATACCAGATTATAGATTCTCCGGGGCTTTTAGACAGGTCGATGGAGAAGAGGAACAGGATAGAATTGCAGGCAATTTTGGCTATCAGTGAGCTTGCGGATGCAATTCTCTTTCTCATTGATCCGACACAGGAGATCGAACCCCAGATACATCTACTTAAAGAGATAAAAAAGAGCTTCAAGATTCCAGTAACCGTTGCCATAAACAAGAAAGACATAGCCAATGCAGAGACCCTGGAAGAATTGAGAAGGAGATTAAAACTCCCCTCCACCGGGGTTATCTCCGCCAGGAACAGGGGGGAGTGCGAGGCAATCTTTGAGGAGATTATGGGATGAAGATCCAGATAGAAACATACGGGTGTGCTATGAACAAAGCTGACTCGGAGGCGATGGCCGGACTCCTGGCTGAGAGTGGTTTCGAATTTGGCGATAATGGAATTCTTATTGTTAATACGTGTACTGTAAAAACACCGACCGAGAGAAAGATTCTGAAGAGATTAGAGAGGCTGAGAGGCAGAAAGGTTATTGTCTCAGGTTGTCTGCCCTCTGCGGAGCCAAGTATAACTGAAAAATTCCCCGAGTTTTCATTCCTGGGGATGAATGTTGAAGACATAGTAAATGCCGTAAGAGCGGTTGAAAATGGAGACAGATTCGTTAGAATAAAGGAGGGGAGATGCAGATTGGAGTTGCCAAGAAGGAGGGAAAACCCACTGGTGGGAATAATTCCAATTGCGCAGGGCTGTGCTGGTGATTGTAGCTTCTGCATTACTCGACTGGCAAGGGGGCGTCTCGTTTCCTATCCAAGGGAGCTGATCCTGGAAAATATCGAAAGAGTCATCTCAGAAGGCGTCAGAGAGATATGGCTGACTGCCCAGGATGTAGGAGCTTATGGTATTGATATCGGTGAAAATCTGCCCGATCTACTGAGGGACATCTGCAAGATAAGGGGGAGATTCAAGGTCAGGGTGGGGATGATGAATCCATCTCATGTCTTGAAAATCTTGGATGAATTGATACTGGCTTATAAAGATGAGAAGATCTATAAGTTTCTCCATATCCCGGTTCAGTCCGGGGACGATAAAGTACTGAGAGATATGAACAGAAGATACACGGTGAATGATTTCAGGAGAATTATCTCCGAATTCAGGAAGAATTTTCCGGAGATGACCATCTCTACAGACGTTATAGTCGGGTTCCCAACCGAGGATGACAGGGCATTTGAAAGAACGGTGAATCTGATAGAGGATATAAGGCCCGAGGTGCTTAATGTCTCCAGATTCTGGACCCGCCCGGGTACGAGGGCAGAGAAACTAAGGGCGTTGCACGGAAGAATTACAAAAAGCAGGTCGAGGATAATGAATGGGGTATTTAGGAAAATTGGATTGCAGATAAATAGAAAATGGATCGGGTGGGAGGGCAGAGCACTAGTTTCCGAAAAGGGAAAGAGGGGTGGGTTTTGCGCAAGAAACCTCGCCTATAAACCGATAATCTTGCACTCCGACGAGGATCTACTGGGCAGATCTGTCAATGTAAGGGTTACGGATGCCACCTGTTATGACCTGAGGGGGGAGATAATCTGAGGGATTATTAGAACTCCAATCCATAGAATTTACGTAGCAAATTTCTTTCTTTTCCGTCAACGCTTTTCTTCAAAAGAAAAGGGTTGACCT
>QMZJ01000012.1 GCA_003663115.1 Candidatus Altarchaeales archaeon
GATCACATAGATCTCTGCCTCAACCTCTGTATCCATTACCTTCTTCTTCCTGGGTTTTCGAGAACTAAAGAGATATATTGGTTCAGAGAGCATTGAACCAATCGCTCCCCCGATACCCGAAAACAGAAATCCAACGAGATTCCACACTAAGAATATCCAGAAGATTAAAATATCTAAAAGGTTGTAAATTCTGAGGCTCGCAAAATTAAAATTTATTATATATGTGGATATGCAGAAACCAAGGGTTGCAGATAAAACCCCGACGATAAAACCCTCCTTCAGTCTGCACCTTGCGAGCCACCCCGCAACAAATCCGGAGATCAGGGGTCCTATGATAATGATCAGATTTAGTACACTATAGAGCAATGCACCCACAGTAACCGCAAGTATCTTTTTAAGCATTCTGTAATTTATTAGTGCCAGGGGTAAATAATTAGAAAAACCCGTTGATAATCTCCATAAAGATAGCTACCCAGAGCACGTATCTGAGCAGTTTTCCGGCAACTACAACTGTCGTAAATTCTATGAAATTCATTCTGGCGATTCCCGGAATGACCGTTATGGGGTCAACCGGAATCGGTATGGGAAGTGGCATCGCTATAACCAGGAACAGACCCATCCACCCGTATCTGTTCATTATCTTTTGGGCGCGGTCTATCTTATGATGATCGTATCTCTGCTTTATAAACCCCGAGCCAATGAAGCCCAGGCCATAGTTGATCCACGTTCCAATTACAGAGCCAAGGGTTGCAACTCCAATGACCGATATCGGTTCAATTCCCGATGTCAGGAGAAATGGAAACAGGCCCTCCACAGAGAAAAAGAGGAATATCGTGGAACCAACGAGAGACGACAGAAATAGACCAATTAAGCCATATCTATTTATTAATTCTTTAATAAATTCCCCCTTCAGGAATAGACCGAACCCCAATAAAATGAATACTATCACGGTAAAGATGATCACCTTTTTTTCCAATGACAATTCAGATAACTTTTCTATGATATTCATTTTTCTCTGTTCTAACCTATGTTATTTATTGGAATATGAAACCAATTAAAGATATTGAACTTAAAGATATTGAACTCGGGGAGGATATAGATGAACTCATTGAGCAGATGTATAACTCTGGCGGCTTTACGGCAAAGAAGTTTGCTCTGGGAATTGATATCCTCGAACGGATGAATAGAGAGGAGTGCACAAAATTTCTTTCATTTCCCGCCTGTATAATAGCCACTGGGGTGAGGGGAGTCATACGGGAATTTCTCAGAAAAAAACTTGTGGATGTAGTGATAACAACGACCGGGACACTGGATCACGATCTTGCGAGGATATGGAGGGACTATTATCACGGAAGCTTCGAGATGGATGATCGCGAACTTCATAAGAAGGGCATCAGCAGGCTTGGGAGTATTTTAATTCCGAACGAGAGTTATGGTATTATTCTCGAAAGAAAGCTTCAGCCGGTTATAAGAGCAATACACTCCAGGAGAAAAGAGCTTTCCACCCACGAGTTGATATGGGAGATCGGCAAAAGGCTGGAGAAAGAGAAAAATAAAGAGAGCTCGATTGTTTACTGGTCATGGAAGAATAGAATTCCCGTGTTCATCCCAGGAATAATGGATGGTGCCGTCGGCTCCCAGCTCTGGTTTTTCTGGCAGGGTCACAGGGATTTAAAGATAGATCTGTTCTTAGATGAGCAGAGACTCTCCGATATCGTTTTTAATTCAAAAAAAACCGGGGCCCTAATTATTGGCGGGGGAATCTCAAAGCATCACACGCTATGGTGGAATCAATTCAGGGACGGTCTGGATTATACGGTCTGTATAACAACAGCTAATGAATTTGACGGAAGCCTTTCCGGAGCCAGGACGAAGGAGGCCATCTCCTGGGGCCAGATAGGGGAAAGGGCAAAACATGTGACGATAGATGGTGATGCGACCCTTATCCTGCCATTTATGTCGGCGGCTCTCTTAAGGAGATTGAGATTAAGATGAAGGAAGAGATCATTATCATGAGTGCTCTGATAGTGCTGAGTGGTTTTATAGCCATTGAACTTGGATTCACAACGGCCATAGCGGAATTACTGGCGGGTATGTTCATACGGGAGTTCGTATCCCTGAGGGATGTTGAAACTATCAGGGTTCTGGCAGATCTGGGGATCCTGACATTGATGTATGTCGCGGGATTGGAGATAGACCTGGATCAGTTAGAACGGAGATTTAAGCCCAGTTTCGTAATCGGCTTCTCATCCTTTATATTCCCCTTCCTGCTTGTTTTCGGGCTCGTTCACCACGTCATGGGTATGACAATTCGACAATCTATTCTGATATCCATAGCCTTATCAACCACATCGATAGCCCTGGTCTATCCCATTCTAAAGCAAGAGGGAGAGATGACAGATGATAAGAGAATGATCCTCTCCGCTGCCATGATTACCGATCTTCTGAGCATGGCCGCTCTGGGTGTCTTCTTCACGAAAAACCCCGAGCTTATCATCTTCCTTATACTCGGGCTTTTCGTATTTGCCAAGATTTTTCCCTTTCTGGGCAGAAGGATATTCAGATACTACAGGGGAAACGTTGCAGAGTTTGAATTCAAGATCATCCTGCTGTTGATCCTTGCCGTTGCCGTTGTCTCTGAGAAGGCTGGCTTCGAATCTGCCATAATCGCGTTTTTGATGGGCATGATAACCTCAGAGATAGTTGTTCAACACGAGAATCTGGAGATAAAGTTAAGGGGTATAGTCTTCGGCTTTTTTGCCCCGATCTTCTTTTTCTGGGTTGGTCTGAGTATTAGCATATGGGATATGATCAATAATTTGTGGTTCTTATCACTCTTCCTTATCGTCTGTTTTTCAGCGAAGTATATCGGAACATACCTCGCAAGCAGATTATTTGTACCAGAAAAATCGGGTTATATAGCTTCATTATTTAACTCCCGATTGAGCCTTGGGATCGTAGCAGCAGTTTTTGGTTACGAATTCGATATCTTCGGTCTGGAAGTATACTCTGCCATAATTGGAGCAGTTATCTTATCATCTTTACTTTCCGCAATATTATGCAGGGCCAAGTTGTGGGTGTATTAAAATGATACATGTCAGAAACTCATTCCTAAGTTACAACTTCGAGGTAGAGGATGCAGATGTCGTATTTATTGGAGTCCCCTTTGACTCCACATCTATAAATCCGGGGAGTAAATATGCTCCCGCAGTGATCAGAGAATCGCTCAGATGTATAGAGGGTTTTGATTCCGATCTGAATGTGGATCTATTTGAGAGATTGAAGATCTCTGACCTGGGGGATATAGAAACGGTTCCCGGCTCATATGAATTAACCTCAAAGAGGATAGAGGAAACCATAAATTCCGTAAGAGAGAAGAATCCGGATGCCTTTCTCTTTTTTATTGGGGGGGAGCATCTGATCTCCTTGCCAATAATACGGGTCCTGAAGCCAGACACGGTAGTGGATTTCGATGCCCACGCGGACCTCCGTAAAGAGTACCTTGGGAATAGATTCTCTCACGCGACCTGGGCATCCCACCTCCTTGGGGAGTTCAATCTCGTTCAGAGGGGTGTGAGGAGCTTTTCGTCTGAAGAAAGATCGGTAATGAAAAACCTTGGGGACAGAATCCATGGAGCTACATATCTTACAATAGACATAGATGTCTTCGATCCATCTATTGCACCGGACACGGGTCTTCCCGAGCCCAATGGATGGACATTTGAGGAGTTCTGCAGGAATCTCGAGGAAATTAAGAATTTGATTGCGGCTGATCTGGTTGAATTTGCTCCAGTAGGTTTTAATTCGCCAACGGCATTTCTCGCAGCAAATGTCGTAAAGAAGATTCTTGGAATCGTTGCAGAGAGGCTATGAACAGTCACTGGCTCCGTATCCAATATCAGTACCACTAAAGTTTATATCCTCCGTATCCAGATAATTGCCGATGATCTCTTTATGGAGTAGATCCCTATCTCGAGTTCGTCGATTTTTCCCTCTATGTCCCACCTGCTCATTATCTGTGTTTCTGTCCCATCCGGCTTTATCACATCCATGAGTATTGCTGAGGTTTCATATGGGGATATGTAGACTGTGTAATTTAGCCTGAATCTATATCCTTTGTAACCTGTAAATCTGTCAGGGTATACCTCCACAAACGCGGTAACATTCTCCATCTCTCCCGACTTAAGGCACCTTTTTCTCCCGGGTACGCAGGTTTCATTTATGTGACACTTGTCTATCAGCTGAATCTCTACCTTTTCCTTACAGATCCCACGAATGCATCTCGGTAAATATTTCATGAGGGCAACATCCCCTTTATAGCAGATATATGTTCCTGCGTAGTATTCCTCGCCACAATCAGAATGCACTCCGCAATACTTCAGCTGAACTCTCGAAGTGGTTGTTGAGCTCGTGGTTGTAGTGGTTGTAGTGGTTGTAGTGGTTGTGGACGTGGTAGTAGTGGTAGAAGTAGTGGATGTGGTAGTAGTGGTAGAAGTAGTAGTTGTTGTAGTTGTACATGCTGTCGTTGTGGTTGTGGCTGCCACTTCGGGATAGAAAAATATATTGAGGATTATGGAGAACAGGGTAAAAGATAGAATGAAAACGATTCCCAGAAAGATTAATATCTTGATTATCTGGTCTTTCATGGTATCATCTCTTCAGAACTCTGCCCTCCATATCTATCTCCCCCGAATTTATTCTGTCTGCAGATATTGGCTTGCCGTCCTCTGCGAGTAGAATGGGCACGACAACTATTGTCAATTTCTCCAGTCCCTTTTTAAATCTGATCGCATTTATCTCTTCAGCTCTTAGAAGGGTCTCCTCGCTGACAACTATGCAATCAATCTCGGGATCTACCGTCGCAATCCCATAAGAATCCATTATCTCAACTATCTCGTAGGGTTTTCCTATAGACCTTAAAAATTTTTCCAGGTTTTCCCTTCTTTTCTCGTAGGGAATGACTTTTTCAACCCTGAAGCGGCTCGCGAAATCATCCGAGGTCAGCCCAATAATCGCCGATTTAGCAAGCTGTAAACCCGTCTCCAGAATCCTTTTATGACCCCTGTGTATCATGTTAAAGGTCCCGCCAATTACTACCTTCCTAAACATTTTCACCACATCAGAATTAATTTAGGATTGATCCAAGTTAAACCCCCCATGACTTTTAAGCGGAAATTATAAAATACTAAACATGTTCGATGATATGTATACCAGATTAATTGGAATAGTGAACTATAAGATTCTCCTGGCTCTACCGATAGCCTTCTCCCTGTTAATGATCCCTCTGGTTTATACCCAGGGGATCCCGATGGGAATCGATTTCCAAGGCGGTACCTGGATTGAAATTATAACAGAGAGGGGCACAAGCTCCGAAGAGATTGATGAATTAAAGCTGGACCTGAGCCCCTTGAATTTAGAGGATCTTCGGGTTTATCCGGGGAGGGATGTGATAACTGGTAAGGGGAAATTAACCATTATAACCACGAGCAGGATTAATGAAACGGAGATTAAACCGATACTCGAGGCTCATGTCGGAAGGTTGAATGAGATAGATACCGCAATCGTTCCATTAAAAGAGAGACCACCGATCGATCTCGAGGAGACATTATCCAGCAGATTTAATGCGGATGTCAAATTCGATGAGAATACCAAGCTATTAATAATTAGTGCCTTTGAGATCGATGGGAAAAAATTGGAGAGTGCACTAAGATTCTATCTTAATCAAAATATAACCATGGATCTGCAGAAGAAGAATATAAATATCAAACCGGTTGGCAAAACCCTGGGGAAGACCTTCAGAGAACAGGGTATTAAGGCGGCAATTTTTGCCTACCTACTAATAATTTCGGTAATATTCTTTGCGTTCAGGGACCCAATTCCGTCTCTTGGGGTAATCCTGGCTGGAACATGTGATGCACTAATAGCTCTGGGAGGGATGAGCATCTTTGGGATTTTACTGGAACCTGCATCTTTAGCCGCTCTATTAATGCTTATCGGTTATTCTGTGGATTCTGATATCCTATTAACAACAAGGGTACTCAGAAGGAGAACGGGAACGGTTGATGACAGGATAAATGACGCCATGAAAACGGGGTTAACGATGACTGGGACAACGATAGTTGTCATGATCGTTATCATTCTTGTATCAACAACAGTATTCCAGATAGAGATCCTCGCAAGTATCGCATCGGTGCTGTTGATTGGTCTGCTTGGTGATCTGACAACGACATGGTTCATGAATGCCGGGATACTTAAGTGGTATATAGAGGAGAAGAGGGGTAAATTAAGGATATTGCAATCGCTCGGGAGGAGATAGAATGGACATAATAAGGAGACTGTTAAAGAGCTGGAAGATAATAATACTGATTTCAATGGTATCGCTCTCTCTGGCTCTGATCACAAATGTGATCCCAGTAAATAGGGGAAGGGCCAATGAGCCACTGGGCGTTGGCTTTGGTAATGGCCTGGATTATGGGCTTGACTTCGTGGGAGGGATTCAGATACAATTGAGGCTTGAGGATCCACCGAATGGGACTTTAACCCCGGATATAGTTGAGATCGAAAAGGGTATACTGGAGAGAAGACTGAACGCTATGGGTTTAAGGGACATACCGATAAGACCCTGGGGTAAGCGATATATCCTGATACAGGTAGCTAAAGCATCCCCTGAGGAGATAACATCCATTGAGAACATATTGAGGCAACAGGCGAGATTCGAAGCGAGAATGGATGGTGAGCTCGCAATTTTGGGTTCTGAGATCAGTGTTGATCTGAGCCCCCAGGGGAGCGGTGTAACGAGAACAAGGCCCTCAGAATGGCACGTTGGAATCCGGTTAAGTCTGAGCGGGGGGGAAAGGTTCTGTGCCGTTGGGAGAAATAGAAGGGGCAAACCAATTGACATGTTTTTAGATCGCCCAGAAAGCACGATAATTGCCATGACCAATGAGACATATGCAATTCTAAATGAATTAACAGAGGTTGAGGATGATCCAACATCCGATTCATATATCAAAATAATAGAAAATCGCTCTTTAATACCAATACTCGTGATTGAAAACGATACACTAAATCCGGAAAAATTGGCGGAATTTGAGGGCTATAGAAGGGTGATACTTGCTGCTGATGAGGATCAGATCTCTGACAGGGTAAGAAACGAATTAGAGGAGTATAACCTCACAACGGAGAGAAGACCAAGGAACGGTAGAGACTATGGGGAATGGATACTAGACATTATAGGTCTGAGGTCCTCACCGAGGCTTAGGTGCGATCCGTGCACACAGTGCAAATACAGCGCACAGATAACGGGCAGTGCACCAACCCCCGAACAGGCCAGAGAGGAAATGGAAGAGACCAAGATTTTACTGAGTTCCGGTAATCTGCCGGCAAAGGCGATCGTTGAATCAAAATCAGAGTTTCCGTCATCCTTAGGTGAGAAGTTCCTGGAGTATAGCTTTATTATAGGCGTAATTGCGATCATTACAGTGGCATTAGTAATCTTTCTCAGGTACAGGGCCTTATTTATCGTTATACCCACGATAATTACCGGGCTTTCCGAGATCCTGATAATCTTAGGGGTGGCAGCACTCATAAATTGGGAACTCGATCTACCTGCTGTGGCGGGAATAATAGCCGCGGTTGGAACGGGAGTGGATGATCAAATTGTTATCACGGATGAGACGATCAAGAGGGGGAGGGAAAAGAAGAAAATCGTTAGTTTAACCGAAAGGATAAGGAGGGCCTTCTTCATAATATTTACTGCTGCAGCAACAACCATCGTCGTAATGTTACCCATGCTTTCAATTCAGGCTCTTAAGGGCTTTGCCTTCATGACAATAATGGGTGTTTTAATCGGCGTCTTTGTAACGAGACCTGCCTACGCAAAGATCATAGAGGAGATACTGAGGGACTGATTGATTTCATTGACAAATTCAAGGGAAAGGTGTTGCATACCCAAAAAAGGGCGAGAAACACGACCGACTTATGTCGGTGTGCGTAGCGACACAGCCGCTCACGCCGCAGGTGCTTAACCAACCCGCTTAATCAATTGATATGTTGCCAGGACCAATCCCAGAAATGCCCCAATGGTCATACCGATCATAGCAACTGATTCGCTGATTTTAGCACCCAGAAAGTAGCCCAGGAAGATCAGAACAACTACAAGTAGGGCAAATTCTGCCCCAAGCGTGATCCCTCTCATCAATATCTCGGTTCTCTTTATCTTCATTATTCAGTCGGTAAGCTCGGTATATCTTCTTTCAATTATAAATGGGCTATATTTAATCCCCCCCGCCCCGTAAAACTTGGTAAACCATTCATAGAAGTGCAACCTTATGGTGTGAATAAAAACGATTAAACCCTCCAGTACCAGAACCAGGATATTGCCTCCAACTACAATCATGATACTCAAGATGAATATGTTTGATATCATTTCCATACTACATATTTTATAGATCGCCATCATCATCATCGCATGAATTACTGCCAGTATGCCTATCCTGCTGTAGGAGATGGTATTGCTCAGGAACATTGAGGATGTCTCAAAAACATCGAATAACCCGGTACCAACTGCCCCAAGTAGCTTCTTTACCCCGAACGGATGGAGTTCATGGATTAATTCACTTATTAACATCAGGGCAACAGGAATGCAAATCCCGTACAGTACAATATCTGAGAGGGGGTACATCTCGGCGACCTGAATGAATAAGGGAATCGGAAACCTGAAAATCAGCGCTATAATAGTCACCTCCCCGCAGAAGAACCATAACTTGCCCAGAGAGGGAATAATACTGCTCAAACCAGATTCCCGTACCTTATTCACGGCACTGGCTATCAAACCCAGGCCCATGTGGAGCACGCCAACAAAGAGCGCAATCCCGAACAGTTCCATCATATTATGGGTGGGGCTCATCCACAGGGTTCGGAATTCTCCGTGTGGAGTGGTGTAGGTGTGTCCAATACCCAGGTCTTCATATAGGCCTGACAGGATTTCTTCATTACCGAAGATGCTCCCATATAAAAAGCCAAATATTATGGCGAATATGCCACAGTATAGAAGAACCATCCCGAAATTCCAGTATGATTCA
This sequence comes from Candidatus Altarchaeales archaeon, assembly GCA_003663115.1. Classification (GTDB taxonomy): domain Archaea; phylum Altiarchaeota; class Altiarchaeia; order IMC4; family QMZM01; genus QMZJ01. The sequence continues at coordinate 9,084 of QMZJ01000012.1, forward strand.
TTACCCTTTTTCAGAAATATCATTCCGAGTCCAGCCAGTGCCAGGACCGCTCCATGACCCACATCCCCGAACATCAATCCAAAGATCAGAGGGAAGGTTATCGCTATGATTGGAGTTGGATCTATCTCATTATATGAGGGCAGGCCGAACATCTCTGTAATGCTTTCGAATGGCTTAAATGGCTTCGGATTATCGAGTAATACTGGAACCATCTCATCCGGTTCTGGTTCATATATACGAATCACGGCACACCCGTCGGATGCTTCTCTTACCTCCCTGACCAGGTTATCTACCTCCCTGGCCGGAATCCAGCCATTTATGGTATAAACCCTGTCCGTCTTTCCAAGGTTCAGTACCATCTCCTGGGTGTTTTTCTCTATCTGGGCCATCTCTTTAGCTACTAGAATATCCTTAGAGTGTTCATCCCTGATCCTGTCCAGGTCTTTATGCAATCTATCCTCAATTTCTTTAATCGACTCCAATCTCTCTTTTATCTCTCTCAGATCCTTATTCGTTAGCTCCAGTGCGTCGAATCTGAGCCCCTTTAAAACCCCCTCAACATCATTCTGATGCCCTTTCAATGTTACTACGATAGCTAAAATCCTGTCCTTAAAGGATTCCGTCAGGATTATATGATCCTCTTTAGTCGTTTCTCTTACCCTTAATTTCAACTCTTCTACATCCCCGGGGTCAAGGAATCCGGCAGTAACGTACAGGAAATCTGATGTTCCCAGCCATCCCGCATTAATACCCAGACTATTCAAACAGTTCAGTGCGAATTCATTGCTCTTTAATATCTCCTTTTCTCCAGATATTTTCTCAAGTCTTTCCGATATAGATTCTGCTTCCTCCGCTATTTTATTGATGTTCTTCTCCATCTCATTCAGGTACTCCTCGGATGATTTCTCGGGCACAGAAACCCTCTCTATTTCCTCATCCCGAATCTTCAGGACATCTATCAGGTAATAGATGCTGTTCAACAGGCTCGAATATCTGCCCAGGATTTTTTCACGTGAAATCTCTTTTTTTCCCTCCTTAACCTCTGTTATCTGGACCGATCTTAATTTGCCCAATACGTTCATCACCCTATCCAGATAGCTATCCAGTACCAGAATCCTGATTCTTCTCATCTGCAATGGTTTGAACATATTACAAACTTATAGAATGAAATGTAATAAATAAAATAAAAAAAATGAGTATGGCAGATTATGCATATTCGAATACCAGAATCAGGGTAATGAAGAGCCTCCTTTTAAAGAATAGTGATCTAGAGACATTAATCAGGACAAAGAACCTAAACGATTGTCTCATGTCCCTAAGGCAAACCCGCTACGCCGAGATCTTCTCCAGACTGGAAAAGGTTACCATTCACGGAATAGAGAGACTCCTCGATGTGGATCTCATGAGAACAGTTGATAAGATTATCAGGATATCCCCGCAGAGCTGTGTGCCATTTCTCAATGCCCTCTCAAAGAGATATGAATTCGAACAGATAAAGCTTATTTTAAACTTAAAGATGGGTAATCTATCAAGGGACAATCTATCACGGGGTGAGATCGAGGAGAGACTGGCTATAGGGGAGATGGGTCATTTATCCAGTTACAGGCATACACAAGAATTTCTATCAAGACTAATAGATCTCCCCATGGAAGATATTATTACTTTATTGCGTGAGAGATATAAAGGCCTGGATGGATTCATGCCAGAATCACCGGATCTATTGGCTGTGCTGATAGCGCTGGATCGATACTATTTTTCCGAGCTTCAAAATTCTATAGATAGTCTTAAGGGGGCAGATAGAAAAGTAGCTTCCACGCTGATCTCCATGGAGATAGATACGAGAAATGTAATGACAATCCTCAGGTCTGTAACCCACGGATATGACGCTAAACGATTTATCATTCCCGGTCACGATCCAAGGATCGATGAATTGGGAAAGCATACTCCGAGGGATGTGACGGATGCCATTACAAAACTCTCTAAAACCACATATGGCCCCCTATTGGAGAGCGCCGCATCCAGTTATATCGAGACAAATTCCCTGTTGCAGATGGAACTAACACTAAGGAGATATCTCGCCAAAGAGAGCAAAAACTTAATTAGAGGGTACCCATTTCAACTCGGATTTATCCTCGGTTTCTTAAAGCTAAAGGAGCTGGAGGTAGAGAATCTAAGAGCAATCTGTGTTGGCGTTGACAAGGGTTTATCCCCCGATGAGATCAGGGAGTTACTGATAATGTCGTCATAGGAGCTTATTTTTCTTCTCTCACTCCATAATATCCATTAGAGAATGGATTACTGGTTTATCCTGATCTTTACTGGATTAATTGTGATAGTTACCATAGTCAGCTGCCATATCGCAACCTACCTGGGGGCGGGTTTCAGCGGGATGTTTCAGAGCTATATAAACAGATATATAAACAGCAAACTAAAGGACAGGATAGAACTTCTGGAGAAGAGAGCGGGAGGAGTCGAAAACGAGGGAGTGATCGAAAGATTTGCAGTAGATTATTCCAACAACCCCGAAATTAAGAATGCATGGAATGAATTTAATAACTATCTTCTATGGAATCAATCAGCATTAGATGACATAAAATCAAGGCTTGATGCCCTGTATCTCAGGCGCAAGATGAAGATGACCTCCGGGGGTACAGAGCTCTGGTTTGGTGATAGACGCCCGGGTCTTACGAGGTCTTCAAGATGATAGCGAGCCACTACGTAATTGAGAAAATCCTAAGGGACTGGGGAAACATAGAGGCAGTAAAAGAGCAGTTTGAGAAATTTGCAAGACGTTATCCCGATGACAGGGAATTTCAGGAGGTCTACAGGGAATTTCGAGAATACCTGAGGGAGAGTACAGAGAGACTGGAGAACATAAAGGCAATGGTTTACAGAGAAAAGGATATGAAAAGAAAAACTAATGGGATAAAAAATAGAGGTCCGAATGAGAGAAAAGATACCGATCTCTTAGGGCGTCTACAGCTCTATGAGGATTTACCTGATCACACGCCCGAGTGGGGAGTCACGTTATCCCATCAGGATCATCAGGGCTACGACCAAACCATAGATCGCAAGTGCCTCCGCTAACGCAACGAAGATCAATACCTTACCGAATACCTCTGGTTTCTCTGCTGTTGCGCCGGCTGCTGCACTGCCGGTTACTGCGATTGCATATGCCGCTGCAATTGCCGATAAGCCCATCACCACCGCAGCCGCTAGCTGATTTGTTATCTCAAACCATACCATCTTCTCACCTCTCTAATTTTTAGTTGATATTTCTAATAATCTATGATAAAATATATTATATTATAAAACTCGATATTATAAATTAATTTCCGACACTATAAATCATTAACATTAATATTATAAATACCATATGATTAAAATACTATATGATTAAATATCATTATTGAATTAAGGATGAATGAGCTGTACTATATGATTAAAATACTATATGATTAAATATCATTATTGAATTAAGGATGAATGAGCTGGAGAGGATCAAAGAGATAGAAAGGGAGGTTGCTGGGGAGATAGAGAGGGCAAGGCGGGCTGCGGATGCCCGTATTAATGAGATTAAATCGAGGGAGAAGGAGATAATTCAGAAAGAGGTAGAGAAAGCAAAAGCGGAGATGGAAAAGAAGATTAAAGATGCAGAGATAAAAGCCAGAGAGGATGCGGAGAAGATCATCGCCGATGGGAAGAAGCAGGTTATGAGGATTCGGAAGCTGGCATCAAAGAGAGATACCAAGGCTATAGAACTCGTTGTTAAGGAGCTCAAGGGTGGTTGAAATCGGCTTAAAGGAACTTGAGGCAAGGATCAGAGAGGATGGAAAAAAAGAGGTAAAAAGGATCGAAGCCGAAACAAAGAAAGAGATAGATAAAATTAAAAAAAATATTCAGATAAGAGCAAATGCCTGTGTAGACAAGGTACGAAGAGATGGGGAATTGGAGATAGAGATGGTCCGGAGGCGGATCATAGCCGAGGCAAATACAAAGGCAAAGGAGTTAATCAATTTAGAGAGGAATAAATTGATAGACAGGGTGTTTGAAGAGGCAGAGAATAGAATACTAAGACTGGATGATAAGGAGAAAAGAAAGGTACTTGAAAACCTGGTCGATGAGGGGAAGAAAAGCATTAAGGACCCAATTGTTCTTGTGGATGAGAAGTACCATAGTTTATTAAAGGGGGCAGAACCCTCCAAGCTGAACGATTTCGGTGTGATAGTTATGAGTAAAGATAAAAAAGTAAGGATAGATAATACCCTGAGAGGCAGATTACAACAGTTAAAAATAAAGTTGAAGCCGAAGGTTGCATCTATCCTGTTTGCTGAGAATGGCGCAACTGTATCTGATAGGTGATGAGCTCACCACAACGGGATTTGAACTGGCTGGTATTAAAAAAACCTATCTTGCAACCCCGGATAATATCAAACAGGTACTGAATGAGGTAAAGGGTGATGCAGACATAATTGCAATTACAAACACCCTGTATGAATATGCAGAAGAGAGTATTAAGAAGATACAATCTACCGGGAAGATCGTGATCAAAATTCCTGATCGAAGTGGCGGTGGTGAGGATATAATAAGTAAATTGATAAAGGATACTGTCGGTTTTGAGATAAAATCTGAAAAGAAAAAGGTGGTTGAAGGTGGGTAAGATTATTAGGGTTGCCGGTTCGCTGGTTGAGGCGGATGGTATGAGAGGTAGTGCAATGTACGAACTCGTTAAGATCGGTGATGAGGGGCTAATCGGTGAGATAATTAAGCTGGTTGGTGACAGAGCGTCAATTCAGGTATATGAGGATACCACGGGACTAAAGCCGGGGGAACCTGCAGAGGGAATGAAAAAACCCTTGTGTGTTGAATTAGGCCCAGGGGTCCTTAAATCCATCTACGATGGAATTCAAAGACCCTTGGATCTGATAAAAAATAAAACTGGAGATTACATCAGTAGGGGCGTTAGTGTGCCCCCCATAGACAAAAAAAAGAGATGGAAATTTGTGCCCAAGGTTAAGGTTGGCGATAAACTTGTCTCCGGGGATATAATTGGAGAGATTGAAGAGACGAAGGTAATAACAAACAGGGTCATGGTACCCCCTGGTATTGGTGGTACTGTGGAAAGAATAGAGGATGGTAAATTTAAGGTTACAGACACCATCTGTGTTCTGAAAGAAGATGGCAAAGAACATGAAATCTCGAGCATGCAGATATGGCCAGTAAGAAAACCCAGACCATTCAGGAGGAAATTGGAAAGCAATGTACCTTTAATCAGTGGTCAGAGGGTATTTGACACCTTCTTTCCCCTCGCCAAGGGAGGGACTGCTGCCATTCCTGGAGGCTTTGGAACCGGAAAGACCGTAAGTCAGCACCAGTTGGCAAAATGGGTTGATGCTGAAGTTATCATCTACGTTGGCTGTGGGGAGAGGGGCAACGAGATGACGGAGGTTCTCGAGGAATTTCCAGAGCTCGAAGATCCTAAAAACAAGTTGCCATTAATGGAGAGGACATGTTTGATAGCAAATACCTCCAATATGCCGGTAGCGGCCAGAGAGGCATCAGTTTATACGGGAATTACCCTGGCAGAATACTATAGAGATATGGGTTATGACACTGCTCTAATGGCAGATTCCACATCCAGATGGGCAGAGGCCATGAGAGAGATCTCCGGGAGACTGGAGGAAATGCCCGGGGAGGAGGGCTATCCTGCTTACCTGGCTTCGAGACTGGCAGAATTCTACGAGAGATCCGGGAGGGTAATTACCCTTGGGGGTGAAGAAAGAATTGGTTCCGTCTCTGTCATAGGAGCCGTGTCTCCTCCCGGAGGGGATTTCTCTGAGCCGGTGACCCAGAACACCCTAAGGGTTACGCATGTATTCTGGGCCCTGGATGCAAAACTGGCGGATAGAAGACATTTCCCTTCTATTAACTGGCTCACCTCCTATTCC
>QMZJ01000013.1 GCA_003663115.1 Candidatus Altarchaeales archaeon
CGAAGATCTACGGGATAGAGCTCGGAAGGGCAGAGGTGCTGTCCGGAGGGAGTATGGTGCCAGAAAACCTATGAAGGCTTTAAGGATAGAAAACCCAATAACTAAAAAGGGGAGGGGTTAGGGGTTTGAAATTTCGTTCTGCCATTAATTCCTTTTCAATTCATTCTTATCGTTTCGTTAATGGAATCTGGAAAAGAAGTGTCAGAGCTGCGGTTATAAAGGGCGGTGTTATGATATTTATAATATGAGGTTTTCGATTCTTTTTTTGGTTTTAATCTTTTTTCTATCGATCTGTACTGCAGAGATAACCGATCCATCATCGATATCCGAGATAGGGCTGAAGATAGTTCATAACGGTACCGTGGAGACTCCCTTCAGATTGGAGAAAGTATCTATCGACCTGATAATGCCACAGAGAGATGAAAACCAGGTTGTAAGATTCGATGGTGAAATGACCAGGGATAAATTCGGGAATTCGTGGATTCATATAGAGGAGAGAAACCCACCGAGGGTATTTCATTATTCCAGAGAGTTTCTGGTCAATATATCCGAGAGAAGAACGATATCGATTCCCTCGACATACGAAATCCCCGATGACGTAAAGATCTATCTGAAACCCACAGAGAACATCCAATCCGATGACTTAGAGATAAGGGAACTGTCGCGGTCTATAGTAAATAATTCAAGAAATGACTTCGAGAGGATCTCAATGCTGGCTAGATGGGTTCATGACAATATTAGATATAAAAAAAGCCTGGGAAACGAGTCCAAGGATGCCAGATGGGTTCTCGAAAACAAACTCGGTACCTGTGATGAATTCTCCACATTATTTATAGCTTTATCGAGATCCATCGGAATCCCCGCCAGATTCGTTGCCGGCTATTCCTATGGGGATAATGGGTGGGAGGAGCACGCATTCTCCGAAGCATACCTCGGAAAGTGGATCCCAGTTGACCCAACAAATCTGGAGATTGGAAGGTTGGACGCAGCACATATAAAATTTGCCGTGAGCAATGAAAACCTCGTCGGGAGCAGGATAAAGGCCTATGGAATCAAGGATGGTATCGAATGGGAATCCAAAACAGACATATCAATTCTGGATTATAAGGAGGGTAAAAGGCTTAACTATGAATTGATGATAAGCTCGGATGAATTCGTTGCTGGCGATTCTGCAGTAGTTATCCTAAAAATCAAGCCAGAGGAATATGCGTTTCTCAGGGTAAATCTACAGCCATGTGTTAGCGATTTTCCATTTATCGAGATTAATGACACGGGGAGGGATGTGATCTTGGAGCCGGGCAGGGAAAAGGTCATCTTCTGGAGGCTCAAGATATCAGAAGATCTACCGGAGAACATGTTCTATACTTGCCCCTTGATATTAAATTCGAAATTTCTGGAGCCAAAGGAGGTCGTATTGAATGTTAATACACAAAAATCAAAGACAAAGAGAAGAGACGAGGTAGAGCTCAAAGCAGAGCTCAGCGACCCCGTACTGGGTTATGGTAGAAATGAAACCATATTTCTGCATGTAAAAAGGTTAAAGGGCTCCGGTCCGGTAAAGATCGGTTTTGTATCCGGAGATTATTTCAAGGAATTCTATGTGGATGCGGAAAAACACGTAACGCTTTCCTTCAAACCGGAACAGCTGGGGGAGCAGGAAGCGGTAATCTATAGTTCAACGGGTTCTGTCTTGGTTCTAAATTACGTGGTCAGAGAGGTTGAAGAGATCTATATAGACGGGATCGAAATGCCTTCACTAATTAAAAGGGGGGAGGATGCAAAGGTAAAACTGTGGATCAGAAACGATAGACCCTCACTACAGGAATTGAAACTTTATATGAGTTTCGATTCGTACGAGATAATTAGAAATCTGTTTGTGAGAAATACATCCCTCATTGAGATTCCATTTAGGATCAATGAAACGGGAATCAGGAGATTTGTGTTCAGATTAACTGGCAGTGGTGTTGATACGAAGACAATTAGAGAGATCAGGGTTTACGATACCCCGGAGGTCATGGTTGATGCATTATATCTTCCGTGTAAGAAGAGGGCATCGGTTACGGTGGATGTGTCTGGAGACACAGCCAGGAATATAGAGATAAATATCGGAAATGAAACGAAATTTGTTCCAGAACTGATCGGAACCAGAACGTTTCACTTCGATGGGGTTAAAGATTTAGGAATATTTATCACCTATGAAGATCTATCTGGAGAGAAGTATTCAATAAAAAAGCAACTGAAGATGAAAGAGGAAGATCCAATAGAGACGCTACTTAGAATGATAGATGAATTCATCCAGATTCTGATAGATTCTTTTTCATAACCCTCGTAATATAGCCCGCAATCTTGTTTCTTATGGGTTTCGATTCCACGTTACTCAGCTCCTGAACCTTCTTCTTGTTCTCTTCAAAATCTGCCGTAAATTCATCCGCATACTCCTTCATCAATCTATCAGCTACTCTCTTCAAATAGGTCTGTTTTATTCTGCCCATTTTAATCTCACACCCCTTGTAAATAGATCCAGGATGCTTATCTCCTCCCTAGCTTCCTCACCTTTCACCACGGGTTCACCCTCAATGCCCCCCAATTCTGCAGCCAGCTGGATGGCGTCATCGATACCACCAACCTCGTCAATTAACCCCAATTCCTTCGCCTTACTTCCCAGATAGAGAGTTCCGTCGGATATATTCTCCACGTATGAGAATGACAGATTTCTGTTCTTTGCCACATCCGATACGAAATCATGATATATCTGATTTATCATCTCCTTTAGCTCCTCCTTCTCCTCCTCCGTCATCTCCCTGTATGGGCTTCCTATGTCCTTACTCTTACCCGCCTTTATCACCGTTACGTTTATGCCAAGTTTCTGATACAGTCCATAGTAATGCCGGACGATCATTATAACGCCAATACTCCCCGTTAATGAATCTCTCTCGGCCATGATCCTATCGGCCCCCGTTGCGGCATAATATGCCCCAGATGCGCCGGCCTCCCCGATCCACGCAACGACCGGCTTTGACGTGTTCTTAATTGCCCTCATCAATTCCCTGCTGGCAACAACGCTCCCGCCACCGCTATTGATGTCTAGAACCACCGCCCTTACCGTGGGATCTCCATCCGCCTCCCTTAAACTCTTTTTTATCGTACTAACCCGTGCGCATTGATATGTTCCAAATATGCTGCTACCACAGCCCTCGAGTGTTATGTCTCCCTTGATCGGGATTATAGCCACCCTGTTCCCCATAAACGGCATAACGAATGCCTCATTAACCAATAAGACCGTTCCCACTATTGCCAATAAGAACAGTACAAATGCCCCGATAGTTATCAATACCTTCCAACGCGTTTTCATAGACCGTTCACCGGTTACATGTGGTGCCATCTGCGAAACTGCGGAGCAGTTTCGAGACATCAAATCCATTGGATTTGCTTGTCTTCGCTATCGCTCGATGACACTTAGGATGATAACCCTTTTCCAAAGGATTATGCGGCCGCCGAGATTTGAACTCGGGTCGCAAGCTTGGCAAGCTCGAGTGATAACCAGGCTACACTACGGCCGCACTGATTTATGGTGTACTTATTATAGGATGGAAAAAAATAAATATAGATTTAAAATGCATGCTTTAATCTTAATAGTTCTTGTCTCTTTCATTGTAACCTTTATATCCACACCATGGATCATACCGAAGCTAAAGAGGGCCGGATTAACGGGAAGGGATATGAATAAGAAAAATAAACCGGAGATCCCGGAGATGGGGGGTTTTGGTATCATCTTCGGCTTCAGCTCCGGGGTTCTTCTGGCCATTGCACTGTCGACTTTTTTCAACCAGATCCCGGAGCTCGAATTGAAATTTATCTTTGCCGCTCTATCCACAATCCTGATAATGTCCCTGGTCGGGATATTCGACGATTTATTTGCAATGCATCAGGCCATTAAAGCAATTCTGCCCCTATTTGCGGCACTACCACTAACCGCCGTTGAGGCGGGGACATCTACGATGAGTATTCCTTTTTTTGGCACTATTAATTTTGGCATCTTCTATGCCCTTTTACTGGTTCCGATGGGAATTGCTGGAGCCTCGAATGTGACAAATATGTTGGCCGGATTCAATGGACTGGAGGCGGGAATGGGTCTTGTAGCGTGCTCCGCATTGAGCTTCATAGCATTTAAATCGGGGGAGATCGAAGCCTTGATAGTCCTTCTCGCGATGTGTGGCGCTCTACTCGCATTCCTGTTCTATAACTGGTATCCAGCAAGGGTTTTGATCGGGGATATAGGGACCCTCTCCATCGGGGCGGTTATAGCGTCAGCCGTAATCATAGGAAACTTCGAAACGGCGGGAATTATCGTAATCCTACCCTATGCTATTGACTTTTTCATAAAGGCAAAGAATAAATTTCCAAGCAAGAACTGGTGGGGCACATGGAGTGGGGGAAAGTTAATCTGTAAGGATAAACCGATAGGTCTGTGCCAATGGATAATGAAATTAACTAATGGGATTACAGAGCAGGAATTGGTTCTAATGTTGATCTTTATAGAGTCTATATTCGGGATCGTTGCAGTCCTGTTATTTTTGTGATATCAAAAAAGATGGGGTTCTGAGATAAGGTGGATCACTCGAGGATACTCAGTATATCGGAAAACAGGGAGCTTGCGGTTTCGATCCCACCGGCGCCGTGGCCAACTATCGTTATGTTCTTGGCTACATCCGCGCGAATCATTATGGCATTCAATGCCCCGGAGACGTTCAGTGGATGATTTACTGGAATCAATCTCGGTGAAACCTCCAGTCTATTTACATCCCCGATCAATTTTATCACGCAGTTGTGCTTCTTCGCCAGTTCTATAGCCTCTGGTGTTATATCTTCAATTCCAGTTATCTCTATATCCTTAAATGATACCTCCATATCCATCAATGAATTTGCCAGGATCGCAACCTTTGCCCCAGTGTCAATTCCCCTTATGTCATATCCGGGATCTGCTTCGGCAATTCCCACCTCCTGCGCTTCCCTCAGAGCAACATCCATGGTTACCCCCTCCTCAGCCATCTTCGTCAGGATGTAATTGGTGGTGCCGTTCAAGATTCCATGGATCGATTCTATCTTATTAATCTGTAGGGCGTGTTTTCTGAGGTTTATTACTGGTAATGCCCCACCAACGGTTGCTTCGTATTTCAATTTTACCTTGTTACTCTTTGCAATTTTCTGTAATTCAGAGAATTTCAGGGCCAAAGGCGCCTTATTTGAGGTTACAACATGCATGCCCCTCCTCAGAGACTCCTTTATGTGCCTCAATCCGGGCTGTCCACTCTCTATGTTTGACGGTGTTAACTCGAGAACTATATCCGATTTAATTTTTTTTATAACATCCGGGGCCCTCATGGAGCACCAGTTTTTATGTTCTTTTAATTTTTTATCCTCTGCCAGCCTCAGGGTTTCCCTCAGGTCTATTCCATTTTCGTCAATAATACTTCCGTCTATCTCACAGATTGCAATTACATCTAAATCAACCCCGTAATTTCTCTCGATAAACCCCTTCTTTTCCAGTAGAACCCTCGCGACACCCCTCCCTATCTCCCCAAAACCGATAATCGTGAGCTTTACATCCCTCAATTTCATCCCTCCAGGGAGCTTATCAGCAAAAAATTCTTTTCCCTGCATATCTCATTGATCAGTCTATTCAATTCTTCGGTCCTTTTGTCATCGACGTCGACATTCATCATTACCGATGATTTTTTCTCGGGAGAGGGCATTACCACATCCATGTCAGAAACTAAACCTATCTCGTTCAGCCTGTCCACGGTATCCCTTATATCCGTATCGATTACGTGTCCAATCAGAATGAAGGAGAGTGTCTTCTTTGAATAATATCTCTTACCCTCCAGTAGTATCTCAGATACCCTTATATTTTGCTTTTTTAGATCCCCCTTGATCAGGTCAAGGGCTGCTTGGTCCTTTATCTCAAAAGACATCTGTACGGAGACCAGCTCTCTCTCACCCCTTGAGTGAATTACACTGATTATATTACCCCCATGGATAGAGACGGGCTCCAGGGCCCTTAACAAACTTCCAGGAACATCCTTTAGCTGTAATTTCATGTCGACCTTCAATTTCGGTATTCCTCACACTTTCTGTCCTTTCTGTCCTTCATATCTTTCTACATCATCTGACATGACATCAAGTTTTATACCCGCCTCTCTAAACAGATCCCTCGTATCTTTTCCATCGTGATATCTCTTTTCACAGACCACCCTCTTTATTCCGGCATTGATGATCATCTTTGCGCACGTAAAACACGGCTCCATTTTGCAGTAGAGGGTGGCCCCCTCCAGGGCTATACCAAATCGTGCCGCCTGACATATGGCATTCTGCTCTGCGTGTATTGTCCTGACGCAGTGCTTGCTTATGGAACCATCGGGGTGAATAACATCTCTAAACATATGCCCCACATCATCACAGTGAGGCATACCCGTGGGGGATCCAACATAGCCCGTGGTGAGAATTCTTTTATCCCTAACCACAACACAGCCACTCCTCCCCCTATCACACGTTGCCCTCTTTGCTACCTCTCTCGCTATACCCAAAAAGTACTCGTCCCAGGATGGTCTGCTCTTTTTTTTCATTTTATCCTTAATTATTTACTTTTTATCTAAAAATCAAATTATTTTATAGGTAGAATGGAAAAGAAAATCGGAACGATGAGGGATCTGAGTAAGGGAAAATACGTGCTTATAGATAATGAACCCTGTAAGGTTATAAATGTCATACATTCAAAACCTGGAAAACATGGGGGCGCGAAAGCGAGGATCGATGCAATTGGATTATTCGATGGTCAGAAGAGAAGCCTGATGGGCCCAGTAAGTCAAAATGTTGATATCCCAATAATAAATAAAAATAATGCTCAGGTTCTGAATGTTATTGGGGATAAGGTACAGCTAATGGACATGACCAGCTACGAAACCTTCGAATTACCGTTACCCGAGGACCTGAAGGGGAAATTGTCGGAGGGTGTTGAGGTGCTATACATGGAATCTATGGGGAAGAGGAAGATTTTGCGTGTCCAATAGATGATGAAAAACAAGGTATCACTCGTGATCTTATCCTTAATTTTAATTGGATTCTGTTCTGCTAAAACATACTATCCGTTAACCCAGGATTGGTCGTTCCCACTGAAATCCGATGCCATATATCCATTGGACCTGGACAAGGATGGTATGAATGAACTCTATGTTGTCTCCTATATGAAACATAGGAGCTGTATCTATTTCTTTGACTATGATGGAAACGAGATAAGAAGGAACTGTATACCAGGATATAGCAATTATATGTATCCCCATGCAAATGAAGAAATTACCTTAATCTATGTGGATGACCTGAACTATGACCGCGTTCTGGATGTGATAGCAGCCTCAAATATAGTGGGAACGGGCGTCAATGTCCAGAAGATGTACATAATAAGACGAGAATATGTAAAGGGATTAAACCGGTACAAATACGAGCGGAAATGGGACTATACCCCAGGAAATCTGATAACGGATGTAAAGGTGATAGATATAGATAAAGATTGGTGGGTAGAGATCATAGCGGCATCCTTAGATTTCAGTGTTTATGTGTTCGGTCAGGATAGAAGAATAAAAAATAGATATAATCTTGGCAGTAGTGTGTGGAGCATAGCACCATCGGATCTGGATGGTGATGGAGGCGTTGAAATAGTGGCAGGCTCTCTTTTGGGCGTCTCTCTCTTAGAGAATGGAAAAATAGAGTGGAACTATAGCACGAAAGAGAGGATATTTGACGTGTATACCGGAGATGTAGATGGTGATGGTAACTCTGAGATTCTTGCCCTCTCTGAAGACGAGGTGTATCTCCTGGATAAAAATGGTGAACTCAGATGGAGAAAACACATGGAAGATCTGGTCGACTCATGGATCAAGGACGTGGATAACGATGGCTCCGTTGATATTTTGCTATTAACGAAGCACAAGATCCATTCCCTCGACAAGAATGGGAATACCCAATGGCAATATAATTTTAGTGATGTCCTCCTGACAATCAGCATAGACCTTAACAACAACATATTCGTTGGCTCCCTGGATAAACTGTACAAATTCAGGATAAATCGGGACTATTTCCTGAATAGGGATGCCGAAAGGTTTTATTCACAGGCCCATGATTACTATCTCCAGGAGGAATACTCTCAGGCAAGGTTCTATGCAGCCAAATCAAAACAGCTGTTCTCAATGGCCGGTAATCTGGAAGGTACCCTGAGGTGTGATTTCATACTTCTAGTTACGGGGTTAAATACGACAGTGAGCAGAAGGGAGAAGGCAGATGAATACTATGCCAAGGCCCTGGAGCTTCTAGGTCTAAAATCCTATGAAGATGCGAAAAATCACGCAGAAATGGCGTTGAAGATCTACCGGGAGATAAATGACAGGAATAGTGTTATAAAATGCGATCTCCTCCTTGTGGATATCAATGAGAAGATGGAGGAGGAGAAAAGAAATCGAGCCATGCAGTGTTATACAACTGCTATCGAATTACTCTCCAATAATACATTCGAAGAGGCATCCACTTACGCACTGGAGGCATTACAGATATATCGGGAGTTAAACGACTCCATGGGAATATCAAATTCCGAATCCCTGATTCAAAAGATCAAACTGAGGGAGAAGATATACCTTGCCGATCATTTCTATTCACTAAGCGTTAAATCCCTCGATTCGGATGGGTATGAAAATGCCACCCTCTATGCGGAAAAGGCAAGGAATATCTATATAGAATTGAACGACTCAGAGAAGGTCAAGGAATGCGATTCATTGATAGATATCCTCGAGAGGTATACCGAGGCAGAGTCCTACCTCGATCTCGCGATGGAGTATTATCGTACATCGTACCTAGAAAATGCCACCCTCTATGCGGAAAAGGCAAGGAATATCTATATAGAATTGAACGACTCAGAGAAGGTCAAGGAATGCGATTTTTTACTCTCGGAGATAGAGAAGACGAAGAGGGAAAGCCTTCTGAATTATGTCATATCTGCGGCACCAATTGTAATAGTGATAATCCTGATAGCTTTATTACATAGACAGAAACTCAAGAAGGAGAAATGGGTCAGAGAGGGACCCCAAGATAGTGCAAAATCAGAATGAATATCACCCCCGGGATACCAAAGATTGCTGTAATGATCAGCTTTAAAAGTGAAATCTCCATCTCTACACCCAGGACATGAATCAGAATTAACAGAAGCAGAATTCCTACTATTGTGTTTACTATGAAGTGTTTCCCCATACCCCATAGCTTTGCGATTATCGCCATTATCGCAAAGAATAAGGCTATATAGAAGAGCCAGTACAGACTTCTGATCCACGGGGCCCAGTCGCTAATGGGCCACAGGGGATCTCCCGATAATAGGTTGTTTATCGATTCCTCAAGTCCAGGGAAAACTTCAAAGATGAATTCAGCTATGGCATCAACTATACCCTTCATTAGATTAAAGAACGAGTCTATTAGAGGCTTTAGTTTATCCTCCGCAGAGCCCACTGCCGACAGTAAAACCAAGGCAAGCAGGAGTGATATGAACTTGCTTGCGTTTTCCATTCCAATTAATACTTATCTTAGTTATATAAATACCTACTCGCTGTAGATCGTGTTTCTCACAACGGACCCAGCCTCAACGTACGCATTTGGATAGATGGATCTGCCGGGCATTATGGATACATTTATCCCCGTTTTTACGCGATCACCCATCAAGCAACCGAACTTTTTCCTTCCGGATTTTGTCAGTTTATTCTTTATCTCTATCCTCACCTCGTCGTCATCAACCCTCAGGTTGGCAACTAAGGTTCCGGCGCCAAGGTTGCATTTCTCCCCTATTATGGAATCCCCAACATACGATAGATGACATATATTCGTTCCAGACATGATGATAGAGTTTTTGATCTCAACGGCGTTGCCTATCCTCACATTATTCTGAATCGACGAATATGGTCTTATGTAGCAATTTGGCCCGATTACGCAGTTTTCTCCGATATAACATGGGCCCTCTATATACGAACCGGATCTAATGATGGTACCCTTTCCGATATGTACGGGCTCCTTTATCACGGCAAACTCCTCTATATCAACATTCTTGTCCTTTCCAAGCTCCATCTCCCTTATCACTATCTCATTGGCATCCAGGAGATCCCACGGTCTGCCTATGTCGATCCATCTGCCATCAACCCTGAAACCATGAACTCCCCCCTTTTTTATTAAAATCTTAATTGCATCCGTTATCTCATACTCCAGTCTCGTGGATTTTTCTATCCTCCTTATAGCATCAAATACTTCCCCATTGAAGATGTATATCCCTGCGTTGACAAGATCGCTCTCCGGCTTTTTTGGTTTTTCCTTGATCTCTGTAACTTGTTTTCCCTTCAACCTGACGACCCCAAACTCCGAGGGGTGTTTGACCCTCACCAGGCAGAGACTCGTTCTTGATTTACTCTCTCTATGCCTGTTTACTAAACTCTTTATCAACTCCGTGGATATTATCAGATCACCATTCATCACCAGAAAATCGTCCTTTATTCTGTCTTCAACCACAGAAACCGCGTGAGCTGTCCCCAACTGCTCTTTCTGGACGATATACTCGATCTTTAAATCTTTAAATCTCTCCCCGAAGTAATCAACTATCTCTTCCTTTCTATAGCCAACTACCAATAATGCCTTTCTAAATCCACTATCCGATAAGGCTTTCAGGTTCCATTCAAGTATCGGTCTTCCCCCAACCGGTAACATCGGTTTCGGCCTCGTAGAGGTTAGGGGTCTCAACCTGGTCCCCTCGCCGGCGGCCAGAATCACGGCGTCCATTTTAAAATCTTTCAGATTTTAAAGCCATACGAATCTTCGATTCGTAATGTAAACTGTTCACCCGGTTTTTTGCGGTCGGAAAATTCCGACATTTTACTCAAGTTGCCTTTTCGGCCACAACATAGCCCCCATCCCATCTCGGGGCGATCTTCTTCATCTTCTCATCAAAGCCCTTTTTCCTCGCGGCCCTTCTGTCTTCTCTCGTGACATTCCTCAAATCTACAACGTAGTGGGTCTCCCCGGTCTCGGGTATCCCCTTCAGCATCCTCGAAAATTCCTCTATCAATTTAATGCCCTGCTCCCTTATCTTTTTCTCGTCGAGCATTTTACTATAATTGGATTGAATGAATAAAACACACGTTATCTGTTAATAACGATCTTATCCTCTATATCCACGGGGATGATGGTTCTGCGGTATTTCACGTAATCCTCTCTGGATATACCACCAGAGCTGAACTCTCTCAGGAGCCTTTCGATTTTTTCGTAGTCATCAAACGATATCCTCCTCTTGGAATACGTCAGAATAAATCCCCCGGCATAGGTATCACTCAGTCTCGCAAAACAGTCGAGCCTCTCGATGCATGATCTGTTCTGGTTGAATACTATATGGGTAAACGAGACGGGGTCCATGTCCCTGTGAGAATAGATGATAAAATCCATTTCACCATCTCTATTACAACATGCCCATATCCGGCTTTCCAGCCCATCTCCTGTTCTACTATAGTATTGCTCACCCTCAAACTGCCAGTCAAATATTCCGTCTGCGATCAGTTTTTGATTCATCACATTCTCTGATATCAGATATCTGGAGGGATAGAGCCTTGATGCATAATCCCCGGATTCATTATGTACGGCCTCCCCGTACTGAAGTGCTGTATCCCTTTTCGCGATGTATCTGTCAAAGTAGTAATGTGTTATGTTCCTCTCAGGTCTCGGGAAATCCCTTCCTCTGCTAATTCCTTCTACCGGCTTCCAGACCAGGAAAAGCAGGTTTGATATCTCATTATGAAAATAAGCGACCGGGTAATAATTATCCTCTAAATAGGTCATCGATTTTTCCAGTCGCGTCCCAGTATATCGTATGTAGTGGAGGTGCTTTAATTCTGTAATCACAAGATCGGGTCTCTCCTCCATCGAATCCAATAGTTGGAGATCAATATTCTCTCTGTATACCTCAAATCTCTGTCCAGATATGTCGATAAAATTCTCAGAGATATCTCTATCTGTCTTCATTCCGACATAGGCGTTACCCACACCGATGAAGAGAATCTTCCCACTAGCTCTGGAATTTTCCCGAACAAAATTAGCCAATTCTCCAAAGTCGAATCCTGGCTCGGGGAGGTATGTATTTATTATCGCATTATAGTTCAGTAATATTCCAATAATTGGAACAAGAAATATAAGTGGCTTGTATCTCCCCGAAAATCTGACAACGCCGAGTGAGCCCAGAATCGCCAAGAACGGGAGAATAATGATAAAATAGTAGTCAAAGACGCTCGTCTGAAGAATAGTGGCGAGTACGAAAACAAAGGGGAATAACAGTATCGGCTTATTACTTGGTTCTCTCAGAGAGAGAACACCCGGTACCGATAAAAGGATAATGAACCACTCCGATGAGATGAACGCATAGACCTCGGACAATCTTCCTTCCAATGGTACCGGCGTTTTCGCGAGATGATAAAGAACTGTATTGTCGATAAAATTCGGAACGAGGAGAAAGATAAAGAGGGGGGACATGGTGAGAATTCCGCAGTAAAAATCCCTTTTACGGATGTTCAAAAGGAATAGCAGGATAAACCATGGTAATGCGTTCAACCTAACAAATATGGAAAGAAAGGCAGATATCCCGGAAAGAAAGACATTGCCCTTTAGATAGAAATAGAGCGATGACATTATCAGGGCAGAGCAGAGGAAGACACCATAAAAGTTGTGGGAATAGAGATGGAACTTTGGGGATACCAATAAGAGAAGAGAGGCTAAGGCACCCACTTTCTCCTCGTATCCCTCCCCGATGACATAGACGAGAATCAATACAAAAAACGAAGACATCAGAGGCAAGAGCTTACCCGCCGTGATGCTCGGTTCAAATATTAAAAACAGAAAGGAGATCGGGTAGATCATCAATGGCATATGGGCGCAGAAGAGATCCGAATATAGTGAGTGTCCATCTAAAATCGCCTTCCCCATCTGAAAATAGAAATCCTCATCGCTGTAGTATTGGCTCTGGATTCCGAAATAGGCTATCGGAATATAGACTAAAATCAAAATCGCGAGAAACCTCTTCATAGACTAATATAGGTAAATAAAGAAAATCTATTTTCTGATTTCATAAGAAAAGAAAAAAGAAAAAGGTTAAGCGGTTTATTCGACAGTTCCCGTTAATCTGCCGGAGTCTGTATGTGTTATGGTTCTTCCCGCTACTGACTCTGTATACTCTATATCGACGGTTACTACAAATGTGTCACCAGCGTCTTTGCCCGCAGCGTAGTCGCAAGTGAATGTTGTAGTGTCACCTCCCGCCAAGGTTAGGTCACTGAATGTATTAGGTGCGGTGTCATCATCACAGTCACCACTTATGGTTACATCTGTTATTGTCACCGGTGTTCCCGCCGCATTCGTAAAGGTAGCCGTCAGGTTGTCACCAGCGGCAAGGTACTGTATACTCCTATCAAACGGCTTTATCGTCGTAAACCCAGTTCCTCGATTAACGCCGCCGCCTGCTCCTCCGAAGACTCCCAGCTGCCAGAGTACAACTCCCACTATCATCACCACAAGGATGGCCCAGCCGTAGGTCATCAGGTACTCCATGGCGCCCTGTCCTTTATCTCCAATTCTCATGTTTTTCACCTCATTGTTTATATTTGTATATCTCATTATGTCTTTTCTACTATAAATACCTTTCGGTTTTTCCGGCGGAGAGTGTAGAGTTCACGATTTCGCTGACCAGATTGATACGCATCGAGACCACCCCTAAGAGACATGACTCTGTGTTTGGGTTCTCATTTCAAATCGCTCCAGTGCCTTCGCTACCTTCCTATAACTCAACCCATATAGAAAAGCTATCTACGAAAACCGGTGAAATATAGAAACCGCTCCTCCCCCGGTAGGGACTTCATTCTGTACTCAATTCAGGTTACGGGATTACGGATAACACAATGGAAACCTCATCGCGAGATTTCCATCGATTTTTAGAGAGACGGGCAGGTCCACTATTTTTATCGGAGGAAAAAAAGGAATAGAGAATAGAGTCATTGTATTACCAGGTTTAAGGGGTGTCGGAAAGACCACACTAATGCTCCAGATCTACAAGTATCTTTATCTGACAAAACAAATTGAGCAGGATAGGATTCTTTATTTTTCTGCTGTTGATGAATTAAAAGAGTATCTTGGAGCAAAAATATCCGAGGTTATTGGGGTTTATGTAGAGAGCGTATTTAAAATTATCTTAATAGATGAAGCACATTTTGATAAACCTTGCAAGAAGGGCTAAAAGGAGGTAATATTTCCATGAACTTTTCTGAATATCTGATTTTGAAATACAATGTCTTCCCGCCATCGGGCACGGCTGAGGGCATAAGAGAATTAATATTTAATCCATCGAATGCCTCATTAAAAATCGCTTCCGATAAGTGGGATGGGTTAAAGAGCTATGGAATGAATCTGAATGAGAGGGATATCTATGAGAGAATACTCACGATGATAGACAGAATAAATTAGTGAGAAAACCATGGAAATATTATTTTTTATCGCCATCAATAAATGCTGCAATAAGGTATAAACTGGGTGTTTTGGATTTTTTAGACAGAAACATGTTGGGAATTCTTGCAGAAAATTTGGTTGCTTCATCTTTTTTCAGAATGAAAGAAACAATCCAAACGGGGATATTCTATGATCCAGAGAAAGAAGGCGTAGATTTCCTCATCCAGAAAGGCGGGGGAGAAATAATTCCCATAGAAGTAAGCATTGGAAAGAAAGGAAAAAGCCAGATAAAGAAGGCAATTAACAAGTACAAAGTAG
>QMZJ01000014.1 GCA_003663115.1 Candidatus Altarchaeales archaeon
ATAAATAACTTTATAGTATCTTAGAAAAATATGAATAATTTAGAGTAAGATGCCAGAGCTTCTTTTTGAGAAGGGTTGCAGATTCATGAACAGGCATCTCTCCCGGGTGTTTAGGAATATAAATCTGGAGTGGGATCAGGAGCTGGAGGATGCCATCGAATTTACAAAACTGGGTGTGAGACCTATAGAGGTAATTACCTCTGCCTGGGCGGCCGCACTACTCTCCATAGTTTTCTTTTCCACTCTTTCTCTGCTGATATTTTTTCTCGGTCAAGATCCCCTGCCATGGCTCCTGTTCGGTTTTATTATGGCAGTGTTCCTCGCCCATTATATCTCCATCTATCCGAAGAGGCTGGCCAGGTCCAAGAGGATCAAGGCCCTTGGACATGCGCCGGAGATAGTTGCCTATCTAATTATTCCATTGAAACAGAACCCCAACCTGGAGAGCGCCGTTAGATTTGCAGCCGAACACGGAGAGGGCCAGATGGCAGATGACCTGAGAAAGGCTCTGTGGGATGTCTGGGCGGGGAAATACAGGTCGGTTGGTGAGACATTACCCGTGCTGGGTCATAAGTGGGGAAGGGACATAAAGGGCTTTGAGGATGCAATGTATGCTATAAGGATGTCACAGATCGAGAAGTCCGAGTCGAGAAGGCACAATACCCTGGACAGGGCATTAGAGCTCATCCTGCAGAGCGTTCAGAAGAAATTCGAGGAGTTTATAAATTACCTTAGATTGCCCACCGTGGTTCTGTTCGCTGGTGGGACGCTATTTCCTCTGGTAATAGTAATCCTGTTGCCAATAGTCTCCTTCATCGGGATGGAGATCGGAACACAGGAAAACATGTTTATTGGTTTAATGGCCATGGTCCTTGTTATTTTCCTCTTTTCCGATTATATCCTAAGTAGGAGACCCACCGCATTTACACCGATAAATATCCCCGATTGGTATCCAGGATTGCCCTCCCCCGGAAAGATGATCCTCTTCGGGAAAGAAGGATCCGCGTGGAAGATCTCCCTTGGCGTTGCACTCGCGATCTCTCTCTTGAGTGTGCCTTACTTCCTTGGAATATCCAATTTTATAAGTGACAGGTTAACCACAATGCCCATCGTTATAGGGATCTGTGTCGGGCTCTGGCTCTATTTAAGGGGAACTTCTATCCCAAAAAAGGAGGTCAGGGATTCATTAAAAAAGACGGAAGAGGATACGATCGAGGCCGCTTTCCAGCTGGGGAATAGATTAATTACCGGGATGTCCGCAGAAGAGGCCTTTATACGTGTGGCAAATATGATGTCTACCAAGGAAACTACCAGTAAATCCAAGGTTTCGAAGATACTTGAAAGAGCGATCAGAAATATACGATACCTGAATATGAACCTTGAGGATTCTCTATTTGACAGGGAAAGAGGAGCCTTGAAAGACGCCTGTTCCGGGATGGTAAATAGTATCTTCAGGGTCTTCACAATTACGATGAGAAAGAGTATAAGGGCCGCTTCAGAGGCTCTTATAGTTGCCGCGAACCACATAAGGGAGATCAGAAGAGTGGAAAATGCACTGAAGGATAAGCTCCAGTATACAACATCAATGATAAGGGTTACCGCCATTATAATAAATCCCATTATCTGCGCGTTAGCGGTTTATATAGCCGAGGTCTTCAGGAATACAATAGCCAGTACGAGAACATCTATGGGCCACTATGGCCTGGAATTTAACACCGGAATAATGCTAAGAGAACCATCAACAACACCCGAAATGCTACAGCTCATTACGGGAATTTACATGATATCTCTCCTGTTTGTTCTGATAAGGTACGTCTCCATACTTGAGCGTGGTGATGACCCCGTACTACATAGGTTGGAGATCGCCAGGGGAATTCCAATAGCGCTGTCTATCTTCGTAATCACCCTGTTAGCTACCAAATTCATCTAATATGAAAAACAAGAATGAAAAGGGAATGGTGTGGGGCCTGTCGAAGATTATGATCCTATTGGGGGCCATAATACTATTTACAATCCTTTGCTCCCTTTACACCAATTTTATTAAAATTAATGCCATGGACTCTACAATTCAGGAAACGAGAAACATAGCGAGGATTATAGATGAGATCGGCTCTTCGCCCTCCTCCTGTGAAATCAGGTATAAATCCCGGGAGAGGCTCTCTGATGCAATTTACGAAATCGAGATAGTGCCGAGGAAGGTGACCATATCACTAAATGATACTGAAATGAACTACAGCGCTTCATTTATATCAGAGATAGAGGGCAATTTCTCGAGTCTTGGCGGATTAGAGCTGAGGATAAAGAAGGAACACGGATTTATAAAGATAGTAAAAGATGGAATGTAGGTACAACCTGAACTCCTCTGGGAACAGAAGGGTCGTCTATTTCGATTGCCTGGACTGTAAAAATCAGGGGAGCCTGAGGGATAAGAATTGCCTGAGATCCGTTTTTAGAGTCCTGACAGAGAAGGGAGAGGTGGATGAACTACAGCTCAGAAAAAGGGAATATACGGAATTTTATGATGGGAATCAGATGGGGAAACTTCTTGAGATTCTCGAGCTTAGAAAAAATCTGCTCGCGGAGGAGGTCTGGAAGAGGATAGAGGATTGTAGGAGAAGTCACGGGGATTGGAAGGCGTTCATAAGGGATCTGCTCGCGAAAGAGATATGGAACCCAATCCGGGCGTATGAGATATTAGTTGCCGTTTTAAATCGATACAAGGATTTAGATATCAGGAAAAAATTTGACCCAGACTGCCTTAATATCTATCTGAAGATATTAGATGAGATAAGGATAAGATTTGAGAATACCGAATTGATCAGGAGCTATCTCAAAGGATTAAAAACCCATGAGATATTCAAAGCAAGGATACAACCCTCCTTTGTAACATCAGAGATAAAATTTGATATCCCCGATGAGGTTAAACTGGTTGACCTCTATAGAGTTGAGAATACCGAGATAATGATTTACGATCTAAATGGTATTGATAAGTTCTACCTTATAAATCCACCAGAGCTCTATCTATCCCCCGAGGATGTAAACCTCCTCATGAAGTTGAAGGATCGGGTTATAGGGAAACACCCCCTTGAGGTAATTCACCCAATGGAAGCCAGGGAGCATTTCAGGAGAATCGGTTTTGAATTGTTGAGAGATACAGATCGATTAAGTGAAGAAGAATTAAAGACTCTGTCCGAGATATTTGCCAGGTACACTGCAGGCTACGGTCTACTGGAGGTATTATTCAAGGATGAACACATTTATGATATCTACATCGATTCCCCAGTGGGAACTACCCCGGTGTATGTGGATCACGATAGATTTGGTATATGCACAACAAACCTCTACCTCACGGAGGATGAGCTGGAGAGGATCTCCTCAAAGTTCAGGTCCATCGGTGGAAGACCGTTTGATGAGGCAAATCCGATAATGGATATGGAACTAAAGGACGTGGGCATCAGGGTTACGGGAATTAGAGAGCCATCGACCTTTGATGGAATTGCCTATTCCTTCAGAAAACGCAGGGAAAGACCGTGGACCCTGCCAAAGTTTGTGGATGAGGGAATGATGTCCATCAGGGCCGCGGCACTTTTGAGTTTAATAGTGAGCGGTCAGCGATCTATATTAATAACCGGGCCGAGGGGCTCTGGAAAGACCAGCTTATTGAGCGCCCTGATTACGGAGATAAGACAGAATGACAGAATTGTCCTGATGGAAGATACGCCGGAGATACCGACAGGTTCTCTGAGGAGACTGGGATGGAAGATAGAGCACCTGAGGAACCGACCGGCAGTATCCAGACATCGCGAAGATTCCTATGAGCTCTCGCCGGAGGAAAATCTTAGAGCAGCGTTGAGACTCGGAGAGAGTATCTTAATCATGGGAGAAGTCAGGGGCCCCGAAGCCAGGGTACTATTTGAGGCCATGAGGGTGGGAGCCGCCGGAAATACCGTTCTCGGGACGATTCATGGAAGCAATCCATACGACACGTGGGACAGGATTACCAACGATCTGAATGTCCCCTCAACGAGTTTTAAGGCGGTGGATGTTGTCGTTTCCCTGGGCTACAGGGAGAGGAGAGAGATCTCCAAGAGAAACAGGTACCTGAGGAACATAACGGAGGTGAGAAAGGAATGGGAGGAGAATCCACGAATAGAAAATGGCTTCGTTGATATGATGCTCTACGATGATGAAACCGGAAACGAGGTTTATAATCTGAAAGATTCCGATGTTATACGTGAAATATCTATAAGAAAGGGGATGTCCCTCGATGAGTGCAGTGCCAATCTAGAACTGAGGGAGAGGATGATAGAGACGATAGTTAAGACATCAAGGAGTGAGAATATGAAGGAACTGCTCGAAATAAATCACGTTCTCAGCGCAAAGAAAGAATATATAAAACTGATGAATGAGCAGACCCTGAACGGAAACGTAGATTACAAAAGGCTTTATAGCGATTGGAGGAGATGGTTCGGGGAGTATGTGAAGGGGCTTACAGATGTGAAAGGCTGATCCATTTATTTCATCCTGCGTTTAAATCTATTACATGAAATTTAAGATTCGGGATATAAGGGCCAGAGAGGTTCTCGACTCGAGGGGAAACCCAACCATTGAAGCGGAGGTAAAGACGGAAAAGGGAATCTCCAGGGCGATGGTTCCATCCGGGGCGAGTACCGGAATCCACGAGGCTTTAGAATTGAGGGATAGAGATAACAGGTACTTGGGAAAGGGAGTTCGGAAGGCGGTTGGGAATGTAAACAGGATTATAGCGAAAAAATTAATCGGTCTGGACTGCAGAGATCAGAGGAATATAGACAGATTAATGATCGAGCTGGATGGCACCGAGAATAAATCAAATCTGGGGGCCAATGCCATCCTGGCGGTAAGTATGGCCGTAACCAGGGCATCCGCCCTGGAGCAGGATATTCCATTATACGGGAGGATAGCAGAGCTTGCGGACAATAAAAGAATCGCACTTCCCGTGCCGTCAATGAATGTAATAAACGGCGGTAGACATGCGGGGAACAAACTGGATATACAGGAGTACATGATCCTGCCCCTGGGTGCAAAGAATTTCACAGAGGGCGTTAGATTCTGCGCAGAGGTATATCATAATTTAAAGAGCATAATCAAAGAAAAGTACGGAAAGAATGCGATAAATGTCGGCGATGAGGGAGGATTTGCACCCCCACTGGACCGAGCCGAGGAGCCATTAAATCTGATCTTAGAGGCCGTTGAGGAATCCGGATATCAGGATGAGATAAAGCTGGGAATTGATGCTGCAGCCTCCGAGTTTTATAAGGACAATGGCTATTTCTTTGAGGGAAAAAATCTATCGGGGGAAGAATTGGGCGATTTCTATTCCGATCTACTAAGGAGTTATCCAATAGTCTCCTGTGAGGATCTCTTCGCGCAGGATGACTGGGATTCATGGATAGAATTTACAAAGAAATATAACAAAATTCAGATAGTCGGTGACGATCTGCTGGTTACAAATGTAAAGAGGATTAAACGAGCAGTTGAATTAAATGCATGCAATGCCCTGTTGTTAAAGATAAATCAGATTGGCACAATTTCAGAATCAATCGATGCCGCAAAATTTTCAATAAAAAATGGATGGAATGTAATGGTCTCACACAGGTCCGGGGAGACGGAGGACAGCTTTATAGCGGATCTAACCGTTGGTCTGGGAAATGGACAGATAAAATCCGGGGCCCCCTGCAGGTCGGAGAGAAATTCCAAATACAATCAATTAATCAGGATCGAGGAAGAACTCGGTGATAAGGCAGTTTATAAGGTGGACCTTTAGCTACCTCCTCTTGCCCCTTTTCCTTCTCTGTTTTCTTTGCTGTTCCTGCATCTTTAACAGATAGGGCTGGGGCTCTGCGGTCGATATGAACTCCTCAAGTGGTGCTTCAAATTTTTCGATACCCCTTCTCTTCAGGATCTCCTTAGTTAATACCCAGTAGACCAACGCCAGAGAATTTTTTCCCTTATTGTTGGATGGGATGATTAAATCTATATTCCTGGATCTGGTATTTGTATCGCAGATCGCAACTACCGGTATACCGGTTAGAGCCGCCTCCTTAATTGCTTGCTGATCACTGCTCGGATCCGTGGCCAGCAATAATTTTGCTTCGACATAGGTATCTATCTCCGGGTTCGTTAGTGTTCCCGAGACGAATCTATCTTTAATGGTTTTACATCCCGTATATTCACAGAATTTCTTTACTGGTCGTCTCCCATAAACCCTGTTAGAAACGACGAGAACATCCTCTGGATCATATCTCGCTATAAAATCTGCCGCTATTCTTATCCTCTCGTCTATCTTTCTGACATCAAAAACACAGAGCTTATCGGGTCTTATTTTGTATATGAATTCTCTCATATCGGCCGTCTTATACTTTAATCCCACATGTACACCATTTGAGAGATAATCATCCAGTGGGATGAGAAAATCCTCGGTTGATACATCAATCTCCTTATTATTATTCATCTTTTCTCCTTCCTCTTAACCGTGATTGGTAAAACACCCCTTTCAAATTCTAATTTAGCTATATCCAGTGGCCTTTTAACTCCCTTTGGAAGTTTGATCAGGATCGGTGCACCCATCTTTATCTGTAACGCTCTAGCGCCGATCAATCTGGCTATTTCGAATTTTGTATACTCCATTTTGATATCTAAAAATTTTTAAAACTTTTTGTATCTCATTACCTCATCTACAAGCTCGGAATGGGAAAGGAACATCCTTCTGCAGCAATACCTACTATAACCCAGAGAATCCAGAACACTCTTTGGATCCTCCCCCTTTGAAACCCTTTCATTGTATTCCTCCCAGTCCTGTGCTATCGGTTTTCCGCAACTAAAGCATCTTATCGGGATTATCATTTTTATCTCACCCTCACCTGTAAGATTTTTGCCTCTTATGTCTCGGCCCCTTGCTACTCTGTGACGGCTTGTGGGTTTCTGTCTGTCTGTGGTCCCCGGCAATTATTGTTCTGTCATGGGTCAGATATCTATTAAGTAAATCCTCACTATCTGTGAATTCTACCAAACCCCTAGCTATCGAAGATCTGATCGCATCCGCCTGTCCCAGGACGCCTCCACCGTGGACATTTACCGAGATGTCCAGTTTGTTTAAGTCCACAAGGTCCGATGCGAGCATCAATGTTTCCTGGATTCTGAGCCTTGAAATCTCTGGTTGATAGATCTCGAGGGGAATGGAATTTATGATTATTCTCCCCTTGCCCTCTTTTATTGTCGCCCTTGCAATGGCCGTTTTCCTCTTACCCGACTTATGAACAAAATTATCTACCATTTTCCACCCATGAATTTGCAGATGTCACTGACCGTGACATAATTTTCCATATCTTTTTTAATTTCTTTCAGCTCCCAAATCTTGGCCTTTTCTATTTCTATTCCATGTTTTTTCTTTATTTCTTCCCTCGGTATCCCTATATACACCTGAATCCTCTTGAAGGCTTCCCTACCCCTGGGTCTCTTCCATGGTAGCATCCCACGGATCGTCCTCCTGACAAACCTATCCGGTCTTTTCTGGTGAAAGGGACCCTTCCTTGGATTCCCCAGGTTCTTTATCTCAAGTTTTTTCATCTTTTCTCTAAATACGGATTTCCTTTTGCCCGAAACGATCGCCTTTTCGGCATTCACAACAATTATCTCATTTCCGAGCAATGCCTGCTTCGCAACGAACGTTGCCAATCTACCTAAAATCTGTCCTTCGGCGTTAACGATCATCTTAACCCATTATTATCACATTAGAACCCTTTGGATTCTTTTTTACCAATTCTGTAATTGTCCTGACACAACCTCCAGCTGCCTCTATCTTTTTCTTTGCAGATTCTGTAAATCGGAACGCGGCAATCTCTACCTTATGATCCAAAGTGCCATCACCGAGGAGCTTTCCCGGTACAACAACCACATCTCCCTCTGATGTATATTTGTTTATCTTCCATATATTTACCGAGCACCTGTTCTTTCTTGATCTGGATAATTCCTTGGCTATGGCTCTCCAGATTTTTGCATTGTTTTTCCTTGCAGCCTCCTTTAACTCCTCTATCAACCTTAACCTTGTTGGATCTTCATATTCATGGGTTCTTGGCATTTTAATTGAATAAGGGCAAAACACCATCCGGTTTCTCGCCCTTACCTTATCAACCTCACTCTCCCCGTTATAGTGCGTGCCATCGTTAGATGGCACTCGCTCCGCGTGTCAACGGAGCGAGCCGTTGCGGGGGACGAGCTTCGAACTCGCGCAGGTCTACACCACACGGCATTTGCTTGCGAAGCAAGCAAAGACCGAAGCTTTGCTTCGCCGTCCTCAACCGTGCCCCTTTGGCCCACAACGTCTTATGGGTGGTAGGTACTTTGTTAAGGGGTAAGACGTTTGTGATTGACCAGACTCGGGCACCCCCGCATCTCGCAATTTATCTATATTATGTGTGTGTAAGTGAGCATAGCGAACGCACCTTTGTCGTCGGCCAATCCCGACAGCCTTTAATAAAGGCTGACGAAAGTGGGACATCCACTCCTGGGTATCTCCATGTGGATTATTTTATGAATGACTTCAACTCTTTGATCTTTCTATCAAACACCTTAAAGGCTTCCTCTATGAGATCATCAATGGGCATCTGTCCATATGATTCGACGAAAAATTCAAATGATCCATCATCCTTTATTTCATAAGATGCTAATCCACCCTGCCATTTCATATGTTCTTTCCCCGTTCCCAATTGTGCAATTGCCTCTAACCTGATGCTCTGATCTTCTGCCAATTTCATGATCGGTATTTTATTATATACGGATATACTCTCCGAGGGCATCGATTTCCCCTTCACTTTCAGTTCCTTGAGTTTTAATTCTTCAGAATAAACCGTTTTGGGGCCCTCTGCCTCCAGACTCAGTTCTATACTCCTTGGTCCACCTGGATCCGTTTTTAATGGAATTAGACCGAGTCTATGGGCCAGTACTTCATTGTTCATTACCGATGAATTCTCGTAAAAGATTACCTTTTCAATTGCCATAATGGGTACCTCGGAGATAATTATCCTCCGAAATGCATTTACCAGATTCTCCTCAATCCCCGAGATATTAAATTCGATTCTATCATCCTCCCGATTAATGATCTTTACTTTCATTTTTATTTTTAGACCCCTTAGACTCGCCTGCCCCTCTTTCCACCCTTTGGTCTACAGCCTCCATAGGCTATCGGCGTGACATCCTCGATCCTTCCAACCTGTATCCCACTCCTGGATATGACCCGTATGGCAGCCTGCGCACCCTTTCCGGGATATCGAGGTCCATTATGGCCCCCCGGGGCCCTAACCTTTATATGGACTCCAACAACACCTTTATCCCTGATCTCCTTTACAATTCTCATAGCCGCCTGCATTGCTGCATAGGGTGATGATTCCTCACGCTGTGATCTCACTACCTGGCCACCAGATTTTATGCTTATCGTCTCGGCACCGGTTATATCTGTAACGTGCAGGATCGTATTGTTCTTGGAAGAATAAATATTTAATATGCCCCAGAGCCCTCTCCCCTTCTTTTTCTTTGACCTTTCCTCCACTTTCTCTTCTTTCTGTATTTCCTCTTCTTTGGATTTGGAAACGTTCTTTTTCAATTCTTTCCCTGCTTCTGAGTCTACCTCGGACATTTCCTGTCCTTGAGTCTTTTTTTCTTCACTTTTTTTCTTCAACATCGACCACCTTCATTTTATCGTCAATTCTGAGTTTATCTTCTTCATCCTTGGGCACTATATACCCTGGCACATTAACTATATTATCACCGATAAGTATGTGTCCATGGGCTACAAGCTGCCTTGCCTGCTTTATTGTATTCGCAAAACCCTTCCTATAGACCATCGTTTGCATTCTTCTTTCCAGTAAATCCTCGACAGATAGCCCCAAAACGTCCTCTATCGATCTAGTTTCTATAATTCCCAATCTATTCAATTTATCCAGCAACTCCCTCTTCCCCTTTTCTGCTTCTTCACCGGATGATCCAAGAAGCTTTCTTGCCTGTTGCCTAAATCTTCCAATTATTGATTTTGCCTTCCAGATCTCCCTCTTGTTTTTTAGACCATATTTCTTACAGAGCTCACTCTCCTGTGTTATCCTTTCGGCTTTCCACGGATGCTGCGGTTTTTCGTATTTCCTCCTCTGTTTTCTTGGGTCCCCCATTTTACCTACCTACCTTCTTCCTTTTAACACCAACAGTTGCTCCGTGTCTGAAGGACGTTCTCGTTCTCTGACCCCTTACCGGTAGACCCAGGCTATGGCGTATTCCTCTATATGACTTAAGCCTTTTCTGAAGGTTTATGTCCTCTCTATTTGCCATTTCTAGATCTGGCCCCACGAGGTGTAGATTCTTACCAGTATATCTGTCTCTTCGTCGATTGAGCATCCACTCGGGAAGCTTCTTATCGAGATCTTTAATTGCAGATTCTATCTTCTCTATCTCGGAATCATCTAAATTTCCCAGCTTGATATTCGGTTTCATGCCAATGGCCCTTATGAGCGAAAGCGAAACCGTCGGTCCAATCCCCTTTATACGCGTTAAGGCACGGGCGATATCGAGATTCCCATCCAGAACTACACCAGATACACGAACTAGATGTCTGAATTCTCCCTTTTTTGTTTCCTCTTTCTCTTTACCCTGTTCTCGCATTTTGAAGGTCTTAAGATATATGATTTTGTATTTATAAGATCAGACACTTCTTTCTCCCAAAAAGAAAGCTTGACGCCGAGGTTGGGATTCGAACCCAAGCCTCCCAGAGGGAGACGGGCTCTCAAGGCCCGCGCATTGGTCCAGACTCTGCCACCTCGGCATTATAAATATATTATGGTGATTTCAAAAAGTTAAAGCAATACAATATAATTCCAGAATCTAAATCTTTACTATGATCTATGCAATAATGAGCACGTCTTTCGATTCCAACTGTTACATAATAAAGAGCAAAAAAGTAGCCTTGGTTGATTCCGGAATTAATCCCGAGAAAATCCTGAGAAAAATTAATGAATTGAATATTGGAATTGATTTCCTGATAAACACACACTGTCACTATGACCATATCGCCGGGGATTTACGGATAAAAGAGAAGACGAATGCAAAGATCTGTGTTCACAAGATCGATGCAGAGTCTATGGAAGGCAACAACAAAGAGGAAACTCTGGCAGACCTTTTTGGATGTAAGTTTTCGGGGATTAAGATAGATCTAAAGCTTACTGATGGTCAGATGATGGACCTGGGTAAGATCAAGCTGAAGGTAATTCACACGCCGGGGCATACCCGGGGGAGTATCTGCCTGTATGAGCCAAAATCCAAATCGCTATTCTCTGGCGATACTATCTTCTCCGATGGCATCGGTAGGACGGATCTCCCGGGTGGGGACTGGATAAAGCTTAAAGAATCGATCGAGAGACTATTGAAATTACACAGGAGTTCCGGTGTAGAAAAGATCTATCCGGGTCACGGATCCATCGGGAGCGGAGATGACATAGAGAAGATATACCGTATTTATTTTGGATAAAGATGAGGATAGCCACGATACAAAGGGACCACTGCAGGCCTGAGAAGTGTAATTTCCTCTGCTATAGACTGTGCCCCATGGTGAGGACGGGAAAGGAGACAATCGTCATAGATGAAGAACTGAACAAACCGATAATCAACGAGGCATTATGCTCTGGCTGCGGGATATGCGTAAAAAAATGCCCGTTTGAAGCCATAACGATAGTAAATCTGCCGGAGGAGATGGGCGATCCAGTACACCAGTATGGGGTGAATGGATTCAGGCTTTATAATCTTCCCACGCCACGAGATGGCGTTGTTGGTCTGGTTGGGGCCAATGGGATAGGGAAAACAACTGTTATTAGGATCTTATCCGGGGAGCTGAGACCAAATCTTGGGGAAGAGGCCGGATGGGAAGAAATAGTTGAACGCTTTCGTGGAAAGGAAATTCAGAATTACCTGGAGAAATTAGCGAATGGTAAAATTAGGGCCGTTTATAAGCCACAGTATATTGATTCGATACCCAGGCACGTCAGGGGAACTGTTATGGAGATACTGAAGAGGGGAGACGAGACAGGGAATTTAGATAAGATTATTGAAAAACTGAATCTTGAGAATTCCGTACATAAAAAAATTAAGGAACTGAGTGGTGGAGAGCTCCAGAGGGTTGCGATAGCGGCGTGTCTCACAAAGGATGCGGATGTCTATCTATTGGATGAACCATCCAGTTACCTGGACGTGAGGGAAAGGTTAAATGCGGCGAGAGCAATTAGAGAGATTACCGACAGATATGTATTTGTTGTTGAGCACGATCTGATCGTTCTGGATTATCTATCTGATTATATTCATGTGATGTATGGAAGGCCCGGCGTTTACGGGGTTGTATCAAATATAAAGAGCGTTCGGGTGGGAATAAATGAGTATCTGGACGGATTTCTTAGCTCCGAGAATGTGCGCTTCAGGGAAGAGATCAGGTTTGAGGTCAGGCCCCCGGGGGAGAAAACGGAGGTTAATGAAATCCTCTCCTATCCCGCGTTGAAGAAAAAATATGACGGATTCGAATTATCTGTAGACCCTGGGAAGATCTACGCCCCGGAGATTCTTGGAATCCTGGGTAAGAATGCGACTGGAAAGACAACCTTTGTTAGAATCCTGGCCGGGGATGTTAAAGCAGATGATGTCGATTTGGATATAGAGCTTGATATATCCTACAAACCACAGTACATAAAGCCAAGGAAAACCCCGGTGAAATCCCTAAAACTGAGGCCAGAGTTGATCGAGAAATTTAAGCTTAGACATTTGATGGAAAAAAGAGTAGATGAGTTAAGTGGCGGAGAGCTCCAGAAAGTAGCTATTGCTGAGTGTCTTTCAAAGGATGTAAGTATCTATCTATTGGACGAACCTTCAGCATACTTAGATGTTGAAGAAAGGTTAGAGCTGGCAAAACACATAAAGAAATTTGCGATGGAGAAGAAGATTGCGATCCTGATTGTTGAACACGACATTCTTCTAATCGACTATCTCTCAGATGAATTGATGGTCTTTGATGGAATCTCGGGGGTAAATGGACACGCCTCAAGGCCCCTAGATCTGAGATCGGGGATGAACGACTTTTTGAAAAAGATGGACATAACATTCAGAAGGGACCCGGAAACAGGAAGACCTAGAGCTAATAAGGCAGGTTCCGTAAAGGACAGGGAACAGAGGAAAAGGGGAGAGTATTACTATGTCGGTTAAAATTGATATTCTTCAGTGGGTTATAAGCGTGTATTACTATATTTAATGTTTCAGAATGAGGAAGGACTTTTGGAGTTATATCGGGAAATTTTCGGAGAGGCTGGCGAAGGAAGAGGAACTGTTTGTTGTTAGTCACCACGATGCGGACGGAATTACTGCGTGTGCGATAATGGTGGACCTGCTGAGGAAACTGGGAAAGGAGGTAGAGTTCATGACACTGAAACAGCTGGACAGCAATAGCATTAGACAACTTTTAGACATCGATAAAACCATGGTTTTCACGGATATGGGCTCCGGACATCTGTCGCTCTTGAGGGAAAATGACATAGAGGATTTTTATATCATCGACCATCACCCCCCGGAATATGAACATGAACGGCAGATAAACCCCCATTTCTACGGCTATGATGGCGGAATTGATGTGAGTGGTGCGGGAATGGCATACTTTGTCGCGAGGTCACTGGGGCATCAAGAGAATGCACATCTCGCCTTGGTTGGTGCGGTGGGTGACATGCAGGATTGCAAGGGCAAATTGAAATCATTAAATAGGATCATCCTTGAGGATGGAATAAAACAGGGGACGCTGAAGGTGAGGAACGACCTGAGGCTCTTCGGGAGGCAATCAAGACCATTAACTCAGATGCTGACCTATGCATCGGATCCAATTTTGCCCGGATTGACGGGTAAAGAAGATAATTGTATGGCTTTCCTGCAGAATCTTGGAATTGATCTGAAGAGAGAGAACGGTGAATGGAAGACCTATATTGATCTAACACTCGAGGAGAGAAAAAAACTGGCTACCGCGCTCTATATACATCTACTGGATTGTAATGTTCCAGAGTTCATAATCCAGGGGATGATAGGTGAGGTTTACACATTGCTCAAGGAGAAGAAGGGCACAGAGCTCAGGGACGGAAAGGAATTTGCTACCCTGCTAAACGCCTGCGGGAGGCAGGACGAGTCGGAGACAGGGGTTCGGGTTTGCTTGGGGGACAGGGGGGAGTACTGGACGCGGGCGAGGAGCATACTTCAGAAACACAGGAGAATGTTGAGGGAGGGCATTGA
>QMZJ01000015.1 GCA_003663115.1 Candidatus Altarchaeales archaeon
ACTGTGTTCTGATTTATTAAATTTTGATGCGTCAAGGTCTTCCGGAGCTTGAATCTAAGCCCTTCTTATCTTTATCTCCCTTTTTTTACTCCTCAATTTTTCTAACATCTCCTTTAACCGCTCGTCTGTAATCTGTTTTGGCAACCTCCCGGTCTGATATAACTGGATCAGGAGGATTTCAATCTGTCTCGCGAAATCCGGTCTCGCGATCCTTATATTTGCAAGCCTTTCCCTGGCCTCTGGCGTTAGGATCTTTTTTATAATGGTCCTTATCTGAGCATCTATCTCTGCCTTTCTCAGCTGTTGCTGCACCAACTCCTGTTCCTGAGCGCTTCTTTGCTGTTCTATTAACTGTCTTATGCGCTCTTGTCGCAGCCTTTCTAAATCGTCGGGCATTTTCAGCTTATTTAGATTTTCTAGAAATTTCAGTTGCAAGCTTATCGAGATAGGATTGCCCCTTAGGCGTTATCTTTCGCCCATTATTTACCTTCTCCGTAAACCCGATTCTGTCAAATTCCTGCAGAATACTTCTAATTATCTTTCCACCGGCGCGATAGAATTTCTCTGGTTTTAC
This sequence comes from Candidatus Altarchaeales archaeon, assembly GCA_003663115.1. Classification (GTDB taxonomy): domain Archaea; phylum Altiarchaeota; class Altiarchaeia; order IMC4; family QMZM01; genus QMZJ01. The sequence continues at coordinate 575 of QMZJ01000015.1, forward strand.
CCCCCTGTTCTTTTTACCACCATAAGCAGTTCTTAATCTTTGTACGCCCACGGGACCATTGATATATATCTTCCTAAGAATCGATGCCGATCTGATCCACCACCAGTCATCGTTCTGGGGCATTCTCTCTCTGTGGGCCCCGGTCTTGACAAATTTTGCCCACTCTGGCATCTTGAGTTTCACATTATTCTTTAGGTCATTGGCAACTATTTCAATCATCTTATCCGGTGGTATCTCATATACCGTTGTCATTTTCAATATTCCACTAACTCATCCTCGTCAAAGAATATTGGTATCTCATACTTTGCAGATTTGGTCGAATCGGAGGCGTGAATAACATTTCTATCGATCCTTAAGCCAAAATCACCTCGGATGGTGCCCATCTCTGCTTTGGCTGGGTCCGTCGCACCTATAATCTTTCTAACCAGTCTTATCGCCCCTTCGGGATCATCGATACCTATATCCAATACACCAACGACTACTGGCGAGGAGGTAATGTGTTTTATGAGACTTTCATAAAATTCCTTACCCTTATGTACCGCGTATAATTTTTCTGCCCTCTCCCTGTCCACCTTTACTACCTTTAATCCAGCGAGCCTGATTCCTCTCCTCTCAAATCTACTGAGGATCTCACCGACCAGGCCCCTGGAAACTGCCCACGGCTTTATAATGATAAGGGTTCTCATTTTTTCTTCTTTTTAGTTTCCTTTTTCTTTTTTGACTCCTTCTTAGCCTCCTTAGTAACCTCTTTAGACGTTCCTCTCCTCTTCTTCCTCTTCCTCTCCTCTTCCTTCTTTTCTTCTTCCTCTTTCTTCCTCTTCCTCTCCTCTTCCTTAGCTTCCTTAGCTGCCATACCTAGCCTTGTAGCCTTCTCCGCTCTGTAGGCCTCCGTCCACTTTATCTTTCTGGGTTTCCTCCCGAGTTTAAGGAGATTCTTCTCACATTTGCTGGAGCAAAAGTAAAATACCTTTCCCTTCTTTGTTACAAAAATTGTCTCCGTTCCCCGTTCTATGTCCCTGCCACAAAAGCTGCATTCCATTTTACTTAGTTAATGGCCTTGCTTCTCTTTCCGCCTCTCTCAGATCAATTATATCATCTTCCTGAACCGGGGATCGTACATTCCTTCTTATTACCCTGCCCTTGTTCTCCCCTTCCAAGATTTTACACATTACCTGCATTACCTCTCCATAAATACCTGTTCTTCCTATAATCTTAACGACCTGTGCGGCAACCATTTTATCCCTTTATCTCCTTTACCTTTTCCACTACCTCGGCAATAAGTTCCTTTGCCTTTCCCTCCTCAACGATGCAACCGGCGGCCGAAGAGACGTGAATCCCAGCAGATTCACCTATTTCTGCCTTGGGTATAAATAGGTAAGGTGTATTCTTCTCCTCACATATCATGGGGAGATGCATGACGATCTCGGGTGGGTCCACATCATCTCCAATAAGAACCAGTTTTGCAATGCCTCTTTCAATCGCCTTTGTGACCTCATTAACACCCTTTTTAATCTTTCCCGTGTCCCTGGCGATCTCAAGTGCCTCTAAGGCCATATCGGCAACTTCCTTAGGTACTTCAAATTTCACATAACTCATTTTAATACCTCCAAATCCATAACAGATGAATTTTCATCGGCTCGATTTAAGATTTAAGATTTAAGGCTAATAAATAAATTCTGAGTAAAATAAATTCTGAGTACCACCATTTTTATACCTCAATTTCTATGTCTAATACTATACCTCTACCTCTATCACCTCCGTATAATGATGGTAAATCATAAAATGCAGCAGTAAACCAAAATAGTGATAAACATCCTGAGAGTTGACTCCCGGCGTTGTTTCAATTGTATTCTTTGAATTATCACCTTGTTCATATTCATCGTTCGAAATGGCAAAACACAGCAAACCCAGGGCTGGTTCACTGGCATATGTACCAAGAAAAAGGGCAAAGAGAGAAACCCCCAGGATACACTCCTGGGTTGATTCCGGAGAGGTAAGCCTGCTGGGTTTTGCTGGCTATAAGGCCGGGATGACAAATGTACTGGCGATAGATAATAGAAAGAACTCTCCAACATCTGGAATGGAGATCTTTATCCCGGTAACGGTAATTGAAACCCCTCCGATGGTGGTTGCAGCCGTAAGATCGTATAAAGATGGCTACCTTGGTAAAGAAGTAGTCGCTGAGGCCTGGGCCAAGGAGCTCAGTGACGATCTGAAAAAAAGGTTGACAGTGCCAAAAAATAGGAATCCCGATAAGAGATTAAAGGAAATGGAGAAAGATTTAGAAGAAATTTCGGATATAAGAGTAATTATGCATACACAACCAAGGCTTACCGGAATGCCAAAGAAGATACCCGACCTGATGGAGATCGCAATCGGTGGAAATTTAGATGAAAAATTTGAGTTTGCCAGGAATCTCCTTGGGAAGGAAGTGAGTGTGGATGATGTATTTGATGAAAACAGATTCGTTGATGTTACGGCGGTAACAAAGGGAAAGGGTTTTCAGGGAGTGGTTAAGAGATTTGGGGTAAAAATTCAGCCGAGGAAGGCGGGGAAGGGCAGAAGACACATCGGAACGGGGGGTGCATGGAAACCCGCCAGGAAGCTATGGAGAGAACCATTGCCCGGTCAGCTGGGGTATCATACCCGTACCGAATATAACAAGGTAATTTTACAAATCGGAAAAGATGGCTCTAAGGTAACACCCAGGGGGGGTTTCCTGCACTATGGTCCAGTAAGTGGAGATTATATCATCCTGAGTGGCTCCGTTCCCGGACCGGCCAAAAGGCTGATACGGTTAACCTACCCAAGACGTCCTCCGGGGGAGGTAAACTTTGAGATAACCCACATAAACCTCGCATCGAAACAAGGCGCTTAAGATGGTAAATGTCCATTCATTAAGGGATTACCATCCCTTTACCCTGGTGTGGCATTCACTGCGTTCAGCCACACATTTAAGATGGTAAATGTCCATTCATTAAGGGATTACCATCCCTTTACCCTGGTGTGGCATTCACTGCGTTCAGCCACACGCTTAAGATGGTAAATGTCCATTCATTAAGATGGTAAATGTGTATTCATTAAGTGGTAAGGTCAAAGGGAAGATTAAATTGCCGGAGATGTTCGGGATAGAGTATCGTCCGGACATTATTCAGAGGGCAGTGGTTGCAATTCAGGCAAACAGAAGGAAACCCTATGCGGCTTATGAATTGGCTGGTCAACAGACAACCGCTGCCTATTTTGGCAGGAGAAGGGGCAGCTATAGACAGACAATAAACAGGGGAATGTCGAGATTGCCGAGGGAAAAATCAGGGGGGGGCGGTCTGGGCAAGGTGAGGATAGTCCCCCAATCTGTGGGGGGCAGGAGAGCTCATCCTCCGAAGGGCAGGGACTGGTCAAGAAAGATCAACAGAAAGGAATACAGCCTCGCATTGAAATCGGCGATCTCTGCGACGGGAAACAAAGATCTGATAAGCCTTAGAGGACACATCATAGATAAGGTACCAGAGATTCCATTGGTAATTGAGGATAAATTTGAGGAACTGAACAAAACAAGGGACGTCATTAAAGTATTAAAATCGTTGGGTTTGGGCGACGACCTGGAGAGAGCAAAGGAAAGGAAAATCAGGGCAGGAAGGGGCAAAACAAGGGGTAGACGGTACAGGAGGAAGAAGAGCGTCTTAATCGTTATAAATAAAGACTCGGGGATCAAATCCGGGGCCAGAAATATCCCCGGTGTGGATATAGCAAAACTGGATGAATTGAATGTTGAATTATTAGCCCCTGGAACACATGCTGGAAGGCTAACCTTATGGTCAGAGTCCGCTATAAAGAATCTGGATAAAATTAGAAATGGATCAATACAAGGTCCTTCTCTATCCACTGATGGGTGAGAAGGCGACAATACTTCGGGAGAAAGAAAATAAGTTGACGTTCATAGTTAATAAAGATGCCACTCGAGATGACGTTAAAAAGGCAGTGGAATCCCTCTACAACGTAAAGGTCCTGAAAACGAATATAATGATAACGACAAAGGGAAAGAAGAAGGCGCATGTTAAATTAGATCCAAAGTACTCAGCCGAGGAGATTGCGTCTCACTTTGGGGTATTATAAAAATGGGAAAGAGACTGATAACACAAAGGAGGGGGCGTGGAAGCCCCAGGTACAGAGCAGTATCCCACAGATCCAAATCCAATGCCAGGTACCCCCCCAATAGAGGGATATATAAAGACAAAATAGGTGGACAGGTTATAGATATAATTCACGATCCGGGACGAACGGCGCCAATAGCTAGGGTTCTTTTAGAGAATTTTGAGGAGATAGGGATTATAGCACCCGATGGAGTAAGGGTTGGACAGTGGATCGAGATCGGAGAAAATGCCAGCCCAGCAGAGGGAAATATACTTCCCGTAGGTAAAATGGAGGAGGGGACCCTGGCATATAATCTTGAAATAAGTCCGGGGGACGGGGGTAAATTGGTGAGATCAGCTGGCACCTCGGCCTGTATTGTCTCTCACGAGAAGGACATGGGGATCACCTATATAAGACTCCCTTCAAAGAAAACGATAGCTATAAACAGTAAGTCTAGGGCAACCATAGGCAAGGTTTCTGGCGGTGGCAGAAGAGAAAAGCCAATGGCACATGCCGGCCAGGCTTACTACGCGCATAAGGCGAGAAATAAACTTTATCCACGAGTTTCTGGAAACGCGATGAATGCCGTTGATCATCCCCATGGTGGAGGGAGGAATCCTCATGGAAGAGGACCTGCTCCACGTAATGCACCTCCCGGTGCAAAGGTTGGTCATATAGCACCCAGAAGAACGGGCAGAAAGAAGAGAGGTTAGACTATGGCAAAGAAGGTATTCAAATACAGGGGTTACACCCTCGAGGAATTAAGAGTTATGTCCATGGATGAATTGGTAAAAATAATGCCCTCTCGAGTGAGAAGGACATTACTCAGGGGTTTTACGGATCAGCAAAAAAAATTAATCCTGAGGGTGAGGAATGCTCAGAGGTCTATAAAGGAGGGCAAAAAACCAAAGCCGATACGTACACATTGCAGGGATATGCCCATACTTCCGGAGATGGTGGGTCTGGAATTTGAGATATATAATGGAAAGGAATTTAATAGAATAGAGATAAAACCAGAGATGATCGGTCAATATCTCGGTGAATTCGCCCCGACTAGAAAGCCCGTAAAGCACAGTGCTCCAGGAGTTGGTGCGACGAGGTCGTCATTGTTTGTACCGATTAAGTAAGATCAAGATGAAGTTACACTACTCTCTAAAACCAAAAGATGAGAGCAGGATAGTAAAGGGTATGGGCAGAGATCTAAATATATCCTTTAAGCATGCCGTAGTGATATGTGATAAACTCAGGGGTATGATGCTAATGGATGCAATAAAACTCTTGGAGGCGGTAATAGCTCTCGAGAAGACGATACCATTCAAAAAATTTAAGAAAGGAACAGGTCACAGAAGGGGCATGGGCAAAGAAAACACTGGAAAGTATCCAAAGAAAGCAGCCAGTGGGATATTGAATGTATTGAGAAATCTGGAGACGAATGCGGATTACAAGGGACTGGATCCAGAGAAATTAAGGATAATCCACATACAGGCCCTGAAGGGAATTACCAGACTTAGGAGAAAACCAAAGGGGAGATGGGCCATCTGGAGATCTCAATTGGTTAATGTTCAGGCTATCGCGGAGGAGTCTGTAAAATCTTAAAATGGCGATGGAAAAGCGTTTTATCGAGGAGGGGAAAATTAGATCGGAGATAGAGAATTTCCTTAGAGGTGAGTTGAGTGGCGCCGGCTACTCTGGAATGGATATTCAGAAGACACCTCTGGCAACCAGGATTATTTTATTTGTGGAAAAACCTCCCCTGGTCATCGGAAAGAAAGGTAAACGCATAAATAAGCTAACGACATTCCTCAAGAACAAATATGGAATTGACAACCCCGCTATTGATGTTCAGAAGATCGAGAATCCAACTCTTGACCCAAATATTGTAGCGAGAAGGATTGCCCTCGCCCTTGAGAAGGGGATGAATCGAAGACGCATTGTATATAAAGCTTTAAGGGCAGTTATGGATTCCGGTGCAAGAGGTGTTGAGATAACCCTGTCCGGAAAGATCATTGGGAAGGGGGGTAGAGCCAGAGCAGAGAAATACTCCGAGGGTTATATGAAAAAGGCGGGGGATTCATTGAAATTTGTAAAGGTGGGTTCAACTCAGGCCTACTTAAAGGCGGGAATCATAGGTGTTACTGTGAGAATAGTTCCCCCGGACGTTGTTTTTCCCGACCAGATAGAGATTATTCCAAAAGAATCTGAAGAGAAGGCAGAGGTAGAGATTTCGGAGAAGGAAGCCGAGGCCAGAGAGAAGGCAGAGGAGGAGACCGGAGAGAAAAAAGAGACCGGAGAGAAAAAAGAGACCGGAGAGAAAAAAGAGACCGGAGAGAAAAAAGAGACCGGAGAGAAAAAAACGACAAAGAGGAAAGGTTCAAGCTCAAAGAAATCAAAGGAGAAAGATGAGAAATCAGAAACCGAAAAGAAGTGATGGGAATTTAATACATATTAATTCCATATTTATAAATCATTATTAAAAGATTATTAAAGAATGGCAATATTGCGCGCTGATGAAATACGAGAGATGAATGCCGATGAATTGGATGAACATCTATTTGAATTAAAAAAGAATCTAATGAAGACCAAGGGGGTCTTAGCATCGGGCGGGGTCCCCGAGGACGTTGGAAAGATCAAAGAAATAAGACATACGATTGCCAGGATTTTGACAATTAAAAAAGAAAAGGAGTTAAAAAAGAGAGAGAAATGAATTGTCCACGATGCGGACTTCCTGAGGAGTTATGCGTCTGTGACGAGATGACGAAGGAGGGTCAACGGATAAGAGTGCGCAGTGACAAAAGACGTTATGGAAAGGTGGTGACCATCATTGATGGGTTTAAGGACGTCGATGTAGATAAGATCGCAAAGGACTTAAAGAAAAGATTGGCGTGCGGCGGTACATCAAAGAACGACAAGATCGAATTGCAGGGAGACCATACTCATAAGATGAAAGATATCCTGATCGAAATGGGTTTCTCTGGAAATATGATAGATATCGCATAAACCCTCTCACCATTTCTGGGAATTCGGGAAGTGAGGATGATCACCCCTTACAACGTCTTACGTCACGAATTGACGGGCTTGAATGCCAGAGTAGTTGATGCCACTCATGAGGGTTATAAATGTAGCGGGAGAATAGTTGGTGAGACCAGAAATACGATAAAGATCGAGCAGAAAGGGAAGGTAAAGACACTACCCAAGGATTGCATTGTCCTCGATTTAGCTCTTCCAGATAAGTGCATAGTTAGAATTGATGGGAAACTCTTGGTTTCAAGACCCGAGGATCGGATAAAAAAGAGATACAGGATAAAATTCGTATAACAGAAAAATGACGAGAAAATCCACGAAAAAAAAGGAGCCGATCTGTAATGATGTTAACTGTCCCATACATGGGACCCTGTCGACCAGGGGCATAGTCCTGGAGGGTGTTGTAACATCCGATAAGATGGATGGTACCGTTATTGTACAGAGAAATTACCGGATAAAAGTAAAGAAATACAACCGATACAAATCCGCAAAATCGAGGATACCAGCCCATAATCCGCCATGTATAAATGCTAAAACAGGCGATAAGGTTCGCATCATGGAATGTAGAAAGCTGAGTAAGACTGTAAGCTTCGTAGTTATAGAAAAAATATAGACCCGCTGAAAATGGCAAAACCACTTGGTGTAATGAAGAATCTGCCTCTGGGGAAGGCTGTACCAGCAAATATAACGAGGGCACTGCCAGTTGGTGCAAGACTAAATTGTGCGGACAATACAGGGGCAAAGGAACTTGAGATAATAGCAGTTAGAAGCTATAAAGGGGTGAGGAGGAGATGTCCAAAAGCCGGCGTTGCCGATCTGGTTGTGGCCAGTGTGAAGAAGGGCCGTGTGGATATGAGAAAGCAGGTGGTCCTGGCCGTTATAGTCAGGCAGAAAAAGGCATACACCCGTTATAATGGATCAAAGATAAGGTTTGAGGACAATGCGGCAGTTATCGTCAGCGAGGATGGAATCCCAAAGGGGACGGAGATAAAAACTGCTATAGCGAGAGAGGCTGCAGAGCGATGGAATAAAATAGGGTCTATAGCCAGCATTATAGTTTAAGGTCAAGATGAAACAACCTAGCTCACAAAAACCAAGAAAGCAGAGAAAATGGAGACAAAATGCACCACTTCATCGCAGGAGGAAGATGGTTGCTTCGACTTTAAGCAGGGAATTAAGAGAGAAATACAACCGCAGGAATCTACCCGTACGTAAAGGAGATAAAGTAAAGATCATGCGTGGCGAGTTCAAAGGAGATGAGGGGGAGGTTACCAGAGTAGATCCAAAAAATTACAAGATCTACGTAGAGGGAATAAATATCAAGAAGTCTGATGGTACCGATGTTGAAAGGGCTATCGATCCATCGAATGTTATGATAACTGATTTATACATTGAAGATAAAAAAAGGAGAGAGATCCTGGAAAGAAAGATAAGATAAAATGCATACGAAGAGAATAGCCTCTGGCTATGGAAAAAAACCGAAGTGGGTGGTTACACCAAGGGGGCCACATCGTAAGGAGGAGAGCATACCCCTCCTAATGGTTGTAAGAGACATACTGAAATATGCCGATAATGCGAGGGAGGCCAGGAGGATAATAAATAAGGGTATGATTCTGGTTGATAAAAAACCGAGAAAGGATCCGAGATACGGTGTAGGTTTGATGGATGTCATTGAGATACCGAAAACGGGGGAGTATTTTAGGGTTCTTCCGGGCAAAAAAAGACACGTAATAAAGAAAATAAACGAGAAAGAATCCAACATAAAACCATGCAAGATCATCGATAAGAGGTTGGTCAAAAAAGGTCGCATACAGCTGAATCTACACGATGGTGGCAATATCCTAGTTGATGATAATAAATATAAACCTGGGGATACTGTTATACTTGAATTACCCGACAGGAAGATAAAGGACTGGATCAAGTTTGAGAGAGGGAATGTTGCCATGATCGTCAGGGGAAGGCATAGTGGCGATACGGGCAAGATCGATGAAATATTTCCGGGAAGTGCTATCCATAAATCGCTTACGACGATGGGGGATTTACAAACATTGACGGAATATATCTTCGTCATAGGCAGGGATAAACCCATGATAGAGACATAAATTGGAAATAGAATGAAGTACAAGAACCCCATGCAGGAGCCTTTTTCTTTAGAAAAGAAAAAGCCTCGGGAAAAAGAAATGGAATTCAGCGGGCTGGATCGGGGAGCAGGGCCCAGAACAAGGTCAGGGTGAAGATAGAATGAAGTACAAGAACCCCATGCAGGTTCCCAGAATAGAGAAGGTTGTGGTGAATATAGGGGTGGGAGAATCTGGAGAGAAATTAATAAAGGCAGAGAAATTGCTGGAGAGATTGACACAGAGGAAACCGATCAGAACGATCTCGAAACACAAGATCCCATCTTGGGGTTTAAAGAAGGGGGATCCAATAGGCTGCAAGGTAACTCTCCGCGGGAAGGAGGCCGAGGAATTCCTAAAACGGGGTTTTTCTGCAGTAGATAATCAGATAAGTGAGTCAAATTTCGACGAGCATGGAAATTTATCCTTTGGTATTCGTGAATACATAGACATTCCTGGGGTAAAGTACGATCCCGATATAGGCATATTTGGCATGGACATCGCGGTGACGATAGAAAGACCCGGCTACAGGATAAAGAGGAGAAGACTGAAAAGAAGAAAAATACCCAGCAGGAATTTGATATCAAAGGAGGAATCCATCGAATTTATAAAGAAGAAATTCGGTATAAATATTTTATCCTAGATTTACAATGGCAAAAAAGAATAAGAAGTTTGATGCCAGAAATCTGAGATGCCTGGTATGTGGAACTCACAGGGGTATAATCCACAAGTATGGACTGAATATCTGTAGGAGGTGCTTTAGAGAAGACGCCCTTAGAATCGGTTTCAGGAAATACAGTTAAAAATGGAGATAAAACTATTCGGGAGATGGAGTTTTGAAAACATAGATGTCAAGGATGAGGGATTGAAGAGGTATATATCCCTCGAACCAGTTTATATCCCACACACTTCTGGGAGACTTGTTGGAAAGCAATTTGGAAAGAGCAGGATGAACATAGTTGAAAGACTGGTCAACAAGATAATGCGCTCCGGTCAGGGAACGAAGAAGGTGGCCGGTAAATATATACGCGGAGGGGGTAACACGGGGAAGAAGCAGACCGCGATCAAGATTGTTAAGAACGCATTCGAGATCATTGAAAAGAGGACAAAGAAAAACCCGATTCAGGTCTTTGTTAATTCCCTGATCAATGCCGGACCGAGGGAGGAAACCACAACGATCATCTATGGTGGAATTCGCTATCATCAGGCCGTTGATGTCTCACCACAGAGGAGGGTCGACTTCGCCCTCAAGTATATAGCTCTTGGAGCATTTGCAACGGCATTTAATTCAAAGAAACCAATTGAGGAGTGTCTGGCAGATGAAATCATATGGGCATCAGATTCTGATACAAAGAGTTATGCAATCCAGAGAAAGGAAGAGATAGAACGCATAGCCCAGTCGTCCAGATAATTTACCAAATTCTGATACTTGTTAAATTTTGGAGCTATTTAAAATGGGTCGCTATGAACAGATGGTTAAGAAGATAAGGACTTTGATCGATAAACCGGAGAGAATCAGGAATATGGGTATTGTGGCACATATAGATCACGGGAAGACCACACTGAGCGATAATCTTCTGTATAATGCCGGGATGATCTCCAAGGAGATGGCGGGGAAGCAGTTGGCCCTGGATTTTCACGAGGATGAAAGACTCAGGGGGATAACGATAAATGCAGCGAACGTCTCAATGGTCCACGAGTATGAGGGTGAAGAATATCTTATAAATCTGATAGATACCCCCGGGCACGTTGATTTCGGTGGGGATGTTACGAGGGCCATGAGGGCGGTCGATGGTGTAATTGTGGTTGTCTGCGCCGTGGAGGGTGTCATGCCACAGACAAAGACCGTTATAAGTCAGGCTTTGAGGGAGAGGGTTAAGCCAACTGTTTTCATAAACAAGGTCGATCGTTTAATAAATGAATTAAAACTAAACCCGAAGGAGTTACAGGACAGGTTCCTCAGGATAATTAACGACGTAAATAAGTTGATCAAGCAGAGACAACCAGAGGGCGTTGATTGGAGGGTTAACGTGGGGGAGGGGAGCGTGGCATTTGGTTCCGCCTATCACAACTGGGCGATTTCGGTTCCATATATGAAAAAAACGGGGATTACATTCAAGGATATAATCGATTATTGCAATAGTGGGAAACAGAAAGAGCTGGCCGATAAAGCACCGGCTCACGAAATTCTGTTAGACATTGCCGTAAAACATCTACCAGATCCACTGAAGGCTCAGAAATTCAGGCTCCCACAGATATGGAAGGGTGATTTAGAGAGTGATATAGGTAAAGCAATGCTGGCCTGCGATCCGAATGGAAAGCTGGGGATGATGATTACCAATATACAGGTTTTTGATAGGAGGGAAGGAGAGGTAGCAACGGGAAGATTATTCTCCGGTACGATATCGGAGGGACAGGATGTTTACCTGGTTGGATCTAAGTCGACAGAGAGGGTTCAAAATGTTGGGGTTTATATGGGTGCTACAAGAGTGAACGTAGATTCGGTCCCGGCTGGAAACATCGTTGGTATTACTGGTTTAAAGAACGCCTTCGCGGGTGAAACCGTATCAACCGAGGATATGCATCCATTTGAGGGAATAATCCATGTATCAGAGCCGGTAGTAACGATGGCTGTAGAGGCAAAGAGCATGAAGGACCTGCCAAAGGTTATAGAGGTTCTCAGACAGGTAGCCAAGGAGGATCCAACCCTCAGCGTAAAGATTGACGAGGAGACGGGCGAGCATCTGCTCTCTGGAATGGGTGAACTTCATCTTGAGGTGATCACGAATAGAATTAAAGATGGGGGCCTAGATATCGAGACATCACCACCGATTGTTGTCTATCGCGAGACAGTAACGGATAAATTTGGACCAGTGGAGGGAAAATCCCCCAACAAGCATAACAAGTTCTACATATCTGTTGAGCCATTAGAGAGGAGTATATACGATGCAATTGTCTCCGGTGAATTAAAAGAGGGTAGAAGAAAAGACAGGAGTAAGGACATAAGAGCCAAGCTGGTAGAACTGGGGATGGACAGGGAGGAGGCCAGAAGGGTAATTGATATCTACAGGGGAAATGTAATGGTCGATATGACTCGAGGAATTCAACATCTGGATGAGGTAATGGAATTAATACTAGATGCCTTTGAGAGCGTCATGGATAAGGGCGCATTGGCAAATGAACCTGTCACCTTAGTGAAGGTAAAATTAATGGATGCAGTTCTCCATGAGGATGCGATACATAGGGGGCCGGCACAGGTCTATCCGGCGGTAAAGAGACCAATATATGCATGTATGCTTAAATCCAAGCCAACCCTTCTGGAGCCAGTTCAGAATGTCTGGATAGATGTGCCTCAGGAGTATATGGGCTCCATTACTCGAGAATTACAGAGAAGAAGGGGCATAGTTGTGGAGATGAAGCAGAAGGAAGAGCTCATGACCATCGAAGGCAAAATGCCGGTTGCCGAGTCATTTGGCTTTGCTGGTGATATCAGAAGTGCATCGGAGGGTCATGCACTCTGGTCCACGGAAAATGCGGGATTTGAAAAAGTACCCGTGGAACTACAGAACGATATCATAATGAAGATAAGGGAGAGAAAGGGACTGAAGAAAGAGTTGCCTAAAGCCGAGGAATTCATGGAGTGAGTATATGGGCTTTTGGACATAATCTACCGCTTTTTGATCATCGAGAGCACATTGAAACCCCTGGGGGTTTTCATGGCTTTGCTCCAGTCGATTTCCCGTCCTCTTTTGGTGTGTACTCGAACTTATCCTCCCCGAACTGTTAATACATACATATAAGTACTTAACATGGGAAGAGAAATCAGAGGAGTAGTTGGTGGCAAATTTCACGTAAAGGATGACGAGGTCATAATGATTTACGAGAAGAAAGTCACAAGATATGGTAATTTTCTGTCCCAGAGCC
>QMZJ01000016.1 GCA_003663115.1 Candidatus Altarchaeales archaeon
CACCCGTTCTGGCACGCCGGAAAGAGGAGAAACGCAGACGGTGACGAAGATTCAATAATGCTCATCCTGGACACATTGCTAAATTTCTCAAGAAAATATCTCCCCGAGGAGAGGGGTGGGAAGATGGATGCCCCCCTCGTTATAACCACGATCCTCGATCCGAAGGAGATCGATGACGAAGCCCACAAGATGGAGATCGTTGACAGGTATCCATTGGAGTTCTATGAAAAAACCTGGCAGCGGGTAAATCCATCCGATATTAACATCCCCACCGTTAGTTCAATCTTAGATAAAAACCCATACTCCGGTCTCAAATTTACTCATGAGAGTTCAGACATAACTGGATCCGTTCTCAAATCAAAATACGTAACCCTAAGGACAATGAGAGAAAAGGTTGATGCACAGCTAAGGGTTGCGGAGAAGATAAGGGCAATTGATGAGGCGAGGGTAGCCGAGTTGGTTATAAATTCTCATTTTCTCCGAGACATATATGGAAATCTACGCGCTTTTTCGAGACAGAAATTCCGATGCGTGAAATGCAATGCATCCTACCGGAGGATCCCACTGGTTGGAAAGTGTACCAGATGTGGTGGAAAGCTCCTTTTAACGGTTTCTGAGAATACAGTTAGAAAATATTTAGACATATCCCTAGATTTGGTCGATAGGTACAACATATCGAGTTATCTAAAACAGAGACTACAGCTTTTGCAAAGAGAGATAGACTCCGTTTTCACGAACGAATTGTCCAGGCAGGTAAGCCTGTCAGATTTTATGTAGCTCGCTAAATCTCCTCCCTTTATAACTTCCCACTCTAATAATTAATATCTTCTAAATTAAATACAATGGTTAATGATTAAAATGAAAACGACGGTAAGTTTGATAAAGGCAGATATAGGAAGTATTGGTGGACACATAAGGACCTCGGATGAGATTTTAGACTTGTGTAAGAAAAAGCTTCAGGAAGAGAAGGGAAAACTGTTGATCGATTTTTATGTCACCCGCTGTGGTGACGACGTAGAGCTCTTGATGACACACGAAAGTGGCGTGGATGCGAAGGAGATACATTCATTGGCCTGGGATACCTTCAAGGAAGGAGCGGAGCTTGCGAAGGAGCAGGGTTTATATGGAGCGGGACAGGATCTTCTGTCTGACGCATTTTCTGGAAACGTCAGGGGGATGGGCCCGGGTATCTGTGAAATGGAATTTGAGGAAAGACCAGCAGAGGTTATCATTGCCTTTATGGCGGATAAGACGGAAGCCTCTGCCTTTAACCTTCCATTGTATGAGATGTTCGCCAACCCCTTCAATACGGCGGGATTGGTTCTCGACCCCAAACTGCATGATGGTTTTAAATTTGAGGTACACGATGTGAAGGGCAGTAGAAAGATAATCCTGGATACCCCGGAGGAGTCCTATGATCTGCTGGCATTAATCGGTCTAACTGATATATACGCAGTAAAACGCGTTTACAGGAAATCGGGGGAGATCAGCGCTGTTGCAAGTACGGAGAAGGTCAATATGATCGCTGGCAGATACGTTGGAAAGGATGATCCGGCTATGTTAGTCAGGGCGCAGTCTGGCTATCCCGCAACTGGCGAGATAGTGAATCCCTTTGCAAGACCCTTCTTCATCGCTGGATGGATGCGAGGGAGTCACAGGGGGCCAATAATGCCCGTAGCCGAGAAGGATGCAAATCCCTCCAGATTTGACGGTCCCCCGAGGATAATCTGTCTCTCATTCTCAATGAAGAACGGGGTTTTAAGCACCCCGGTGGATGTCTTCAGTGATGTCTCCTTCGACAATGCAAGAAGACAGGCGAATGAGATGGCAGACTACATGAGAAGACATGGACCATTCCAGCCTCATCTACTTCCTCCGGGGGAAATGGAGTATACTACCTTGCCAGAGGTAATGAAGAAATTAGAGAGCAGGTTTGAGAAATTGTAAAGATCCGGGCGGGGCCAGTGATGCCCCACTCCAGCTTTTACCCTATAACTGCATTCGTTTTCTTTATTATGTCTCTCGTCATCTCTGCTGCTATGTCTGCATCCCGCTGGGTTTTTGCCCCCGTAACGATGATCTTTCCGGACCTGAAGATGAGCATTACAGTCTTTGGTTCGTCCAGTCTGAAGATTAAACCGGGAAACTGCTCTGGTTCATATTCGGTGTTTTCACACTCTATCGCCAATACATCCAGATTTACCCTGAAATTCAGATTGGAGGATGCCACAATATTCTGAATCTCGATCTTTGGTTTAGCCGCCATTATAATACCTGCTTTTCTGAATTTCTTCAATAATTTCTGTACCCCCATCTCAATATCCTCTCTGGATCTGGCACCGCTGCATATTACCTTTCCCGTACGGAATATCAACATGGCGAGTTTCGGCTGACTCGTCCTGAAGATAACCCCTGGAAACCTCTTGGGGTTTTCTATCCCCTCTACGGAACTTGCAAACTCCTCCAGATCTATATCCTGTCCCAGGAGTATAGAGGAAACTATATTTTCGATTTTTGCCTTCATTTTAACCGAATAGAAGGGTTTCACCCCTTTCTAAACCCCTGGAATTTGGAGCTACAGCTTCACTGTACTGCCCGACAACAAAGTTGTCGGTTGCAGAGCAAAATTCAAACTCAGGGGTTACAGTATAATATATTCTTCACGGTTATTAAAATACCGATGTATATCAGGGGTTACAGTATAAGTTACAGTATAATATATTCTTCACGGTTATTAAAATACCGATGTATAAATAAGGATGATTGTCCAAATTATATGACACCACAAGTTAAAATGGCAATCGGAGGAATCGAGGGTATGCTCCTTTTGTGGGACATAGGTCTCATCATATTGGTATCGACAGTATTTGCATTTTTCGCCAGGGTATTCAGACAACCATTGATTTTAGCCTATGTTTTAGCGGGGATCGTGATAGGTCCGTTTGGACCCTTCCCCCTGATTACGAACAAGGACATAATAACAACACTTGCGGAGTTGGGAATTACCTTTCTGTTGTTCATGGTTGGTCTGGAATTGGATATTAAACGATTAAAAGATGTCGGTAAGGTCTCTGCGGGATGTGGTCTGGGACAGATAATAATAACATTCATCTTCGGATTTTTATTGGCCAGTCTACTCGGATTTTCCCAACTGGAATCATTCTATATCGCCTTTGCCCTGACGATCAGCAGTACAATGATCGTTGTTAAACTCCTGTCCGACAAAGGCGAATTATATACCTTACACGGAAAGATCGTTTTGGGAACCCTTTTGATTCAGGATGTGGTGACGATTATGGCATTAGCCATTCTAGCTACATTGGATGTCTTCTCGGTATCTTCTTTCTTTGTGTCTATACTGACTGGGTTTGGTTTGGTTTTTATTGCCATAGTCAGTGGAAGATTCATACTACCGCCATTTCTCAGGTTTGCCGCAGAATCCGTCGAGCTGTTGTTCTTAACTGCACTGGCCTGGTGCTTCGTCTTTTCGGCATTTTCTTATCTGGCATTTTCCCATCTCCTCGGTCTTGATGCAACATCACTTCTTACAGTTGGGGCATTCCTCGCCGGGGTGAGTCTGGCGTCTTTTCCATACAACCTGGAGATAGTGGGTAGAATAAGATCGCTGAAAGACTTCTTTGCAACGATATTCTTCGTATCCCTGGGAATGCAGGTCCCCTTACAAATTCCCTTAATTCAACCGGTGCTTATATTCTCTTTGTTCGTTTTAATCGGAACACCCCTGATTATGATGACGATATCCAGCCTGTTTGGATACGGAAAGAGGACATCCCTTTTGACCGCACTTTCACTGGCCCAGATATCCGAATTCTCATTTATTCTCGCAACGGAGGGTATCTCTCTTGGGCATATAAGCTCTGATGTATTCTCTCTGATAATATGGATTGCGTTGGTAACGATCACTGTAAGTTCCTATTTCATAATTCACAGCGATCAGATCTATACCCGACTATTACCCTCTCTGAAAATATTTGAGAAGATTTCAAAGGGCAGGGAACTGGAGGGCATACCAAAAAAGTCAGAGAGACACGTAATAGTTTTTGGCTGTCACAGGATGGGCAGCGTTATCATTAAAACGCTCCAGGACATGAAAAGAGATTTTCTGGTCGTGGACATCAATCCCGAGATCATTAAATCACTGATGGAACAGAGGATCCCCTCCATCTATGGGGACATGGGGGACATCGAGATCCTGGAGAGAATTAATCTGAGAGATGCGGACGTGGTGATCTCAACGATCCCCCACCTCAATGACAACCTTCTGATGATAAAAGAAACAAGAAAGCGCAACCCAGATGCCCTGATCATTATTACTGCGAGTAATACAGATAACGCACTTACACTCTATAACGCTGGTGCAGATTATGTCATACTCCCGAATATGCTCGGTGGTGAACGGGTTTCCGAGTTTCTCAGGGATTATATGTTCAGTAAAGAGGAATTTAAGAGCATAAAGAAAAAGCACATCCTACAGCTGGAAAACCAAAGGAGACTGGAATTATTGACGAGTTATGAGCCCTCATTCCTCGGAGTGTTGGAGAGAAAATTCAATCACAACAGGGGAGGTAAGCTATAACTCCTTTAGAAACCGAGCATCGGTTTACGCTGGGTGTGACGTGTGTAGGAACCTGGCCTCCACACATGTCTGAGCCGTGGGCTCAGTCACTTAAAGGAGGTATTTCGAAGAAATACCTACTGATGGCTAACCTTTCTGAAGGTTAATTCAATCACAACAGGGGAGGTAAGCTATAACTCTTCCAGAGGGTCATTATACATGGTTTTTTTGATAGGCAACCCCTCACCTCTAAGTCTGTCCCTTCTTACCTTGTCTATCGATCTTTTCGTAATCCTTTTTTTCCCAGATTTTCTCTTTTCCCCCTTCCTTAGACCCATGAGACCCCTGGATTTTCTGGATTTCTGCTGTCTCGCCATTAGGTAGAGAGAAGCAACGAGCAGGGCGAGGACAATCAGGATAAGTATCACGATTAGAATGTACAGGAGATTTGAGCCGATCGCATCAGATATTCTGTCGATCGGATTTCCAGTATCCTCTTTACTTATCCTATCTATCAATGAATTTATTTTGAGGAGCTCTTCTCTGTATCTGCTATCTTCGTATTTCTCTCCAGAGATGTTCCCCGCCAGGATCCCCACGTCCCTGATCTCTGCGTTATCGGGATCACATCCGATGCCAATAGATGACGATTTATTCTCCAGACAGAGGTATATGTAGAGGGATTTCTGAATAAATATGCTCGCGTTTTTAAAATCTTTAACCCTGCAATGTGTTTCAGCCAGTTTGTAGTATATCCTTGCCAGAAGTTCATCCACCTTTAGGACACTTTCCTCGTCTCTGAGCCACCCATAGCCCTCTCTCGCCCTCTCTGCGTATATAAGTGCAAGTTCATAGTCCCCTTTACCATAACTATCGCTGGAATTTTGCAGATATCTCCGGGATTCGATCTCAAGGAATCTATTGGAATTATTTATGAGTTCATTGCACTTTTCAACGGCCTCGTGATTCTTGAGATAACTGTATTTGTATTTTGCCTTTTGAGCGTACTTGCTTGCATTTATATAATCTCCGGCAAGATAGGAATCCACCGATTTATTGTAATAGATATCAGCTTGTGACTCTTCCTGGTTAAGTCTCTTAGAATCGCTTTCGATCTTTGAGATCAACGTTTCGGTGTCCCTTAAACCCTTTTCATTTTCAACTTCAGAGTAAAGCTCCTTTGCTTTCAGGGCATATCTCATTGCCTCGTCAAAATCCTTTTTATTGTAATACCTTTCTGCTATTCTGTAATTTTTATTGGCCTCCTCTTCTTTTGCATACGTCTCTGACTGGAAGAGGTAGAGGGTTTTATCCGCAGAGCCCAGGGCAAGTTCAAAATAGCCATCATCCTCCAGGTCACCCACAGAAACGGCATTCACAACCCCGCTGGTAGTATATTCCCAGAGAGTCTCTCCATCACTATCAAGTATATAAGCAGAATCAGAACCAACGATGATCTCTTTCAAACCGTCCTTGTTTAAATCCATAACCATCAGGTCATAGACCTCGGGCCCCACTGCGTTCTTCCAGTCAAGATCTCCATCACTCGTTACTGCATAGATGTCATTTGAGGCCAGAATTATCTCCTTCTCTGTATCGTTATCTATATCATCCAAGATTATCTTCCTTATGAGTCCATTTGTCGAGTACTGCCAGAGGTCATTGCCCCCATTATCCAGCACATAGAGATCCCGATAGGTCCCCACAAGGATCTCCTTCATCCCATCTGAATTGATATCATCAACGAGTATTGATGCAACCCCTCTCTTGGTAGTATACTTAAATCTCTCCTCTCCAGTGCTATTAAATACATACATCATGGCCTGACTATTATAGGTCCCGCCCCTGCCATAGCAACCAATTAAGACCTCCTTGGGACCATTGCCATCAAGGTCATCCGAAGCTATTGAATGGATCTCTCCCCTCACATATACCGACCAGAGGATTTTGCCGGTAGAACTTATAACGAATAGCTCATCACGGATACGTGAGGTCTTGGGACCGGCGCCAACAAGGATCTCTTTTATACCATCGCCATCGAGATCATCAACATAGATCTCCCTGATATTATAACCATATCTGGGTGACATATCCCATTTTTTCTTGCCGTCTTTATCCAGAACATGAATCCTTGAGAAGACCGATGCCATAATCTCTCTTTCTCCATCATTTTCAAGATCTGCGACAACCATGGCGGTAAGGGGTCCGGGCAGAGGATACTGACTCCTACAATTACCGTCCTTTTCCAGTATGTTAATCCAACCGGCTCCACCAGAGAACATAAACTCACGGGACCCTATGATTATCTCCCGATTACCGTCGTTTTCGAGATCTTTGGTATCAACAAAAACAACCCCTCCTTCCGCAGAAAATTTCCAGTTAAGACTGAAGTAATCATCGGATTCGGCACAAACCAGATTGATACATAAAACTATACTGATAAACAGCAAAATGACTCTCTTTTCCATCAGTTAAGATATTGGTAATGACGCTTTTATATGGCTATTTATTGGCTATCCTGGATATATTGCTCCTTCTTCACCTCTCTATCGCTATCCTTTACTCGAACATGGCCTTTTAACAGCTGTTCTGTTATCAACATACTGTGGAATGTATACCTTTCCAACAACTTCTCCAAAACAAAAAGCAGATCTGCCTTTGCCAAATAGACTAATGGCGTAGCATTGCTTACAATGATCATGAGACATCCATATCTTTCTTCGGCACCCTCCATGAATCAGAAACCTATACTCTCCCAAAAGAATTCCCTCCCCCAATTAAATCGCCATCAATAACCAATAGATCAGCATAGAGAGTAATGCAGCAGTAATCGGCGTTAGAATCCATCCGATGAGTACATGCTCTGTTGTTTTTATATTAACGGTCCTGATACCCTTGGTTAATCCGATACCGATTATACTCCCGACTACTGCCTGTGTTGTGGATACGGGGATGCCCATGACCGTGAAGATATAGATTACTATACCGGCAGAGAGCTGCGAGGTAAATGCCATTACGGGACCCATACTCGTTATCTCTTTACCGACCGTTTCTACAACACTCCCGCTAAAGGCTCTCACACCCAAACCCATTGAAATTCCTACAAGAATTATAAGTATCGTCTGACTGCCAATTGCATTGGAACCAATAACTGGACCCACGGCATTTCCTATATTATTGGCCCCCAGGCAGTATGAAAGAAAGATCGCCCCCACGATAATTAATATCTGAAATACCCTATTGAAGGTTAATATATCCATCTCTCCGGATAGTGGGATCATCAGATACCTGTAGATCATTAGCGCAAAAATTATCGCCGCTATGGGTGTTGAGATCCATGAGATAAATATCCTGAGCAATAGGGATGTATCCATCCTGCTCATCAGTCCAGCGGCAATCATAACACCCACAATCGCACCTATCATCGTATGGCTTATCGCCACGGGTATGCTGAGGATTGTAGCAGCACTGACAAATATCAGAGCAGCAAGTAGGGCAGATAGTGCCAGCTCCTTGTTATCTTCCAGATAGTTTACTTCCTTACCAGTTCCTATTTTCTCACATACAGATTTTTCCGTATTACAGTAATCCAGTCCTGGGTTCGGGCAATCTCCATCATTACTGCACTCTTTTACGGGAATCAGGTCATTTCCAATGGTCCTTATGACCCCTCCTCCCCCCAGGAGGGCCCCCAGTAACATGGAGATAGATATGATAAGGGTTGCCCTTCTGAAAGATAGAATATTTGACCCCACGATAATCCCGATCGCACTGGCAGCACTATTGGCCCCTATATTCAATCCCACGAGGATGGCCGCTATAACTATCAATAGTGAAATTAATTCCATATCTATACCCGATTACGCCCTGTGTAACAATATGATCAGAGACAGAGCATCCGTTGCATCTTCAGCCTTATCGGATATGTTACCTATGTATGTTATCAGCTTCGATACCAGCAGTACCGTTATGGGATCCTTAACGTTTCTATAGAGCGTTGAATATATCTTATTTGCTATCTCGTCGGCTTCGTGTTCCTTCCTCCTTACTCTTCTTATCGCGAGCCTCAGCTCATCAACATTCCTGAGATCACTGATGCTCCTTCTGAGAATATCTATGGTGTCCAATCCATCTTTAAGTTCGAGCTCAAGAAGATCAAACATATCCTTCGATATCTCCCTGTCCTCCAGAAAGATCAGTATCCGCGCAGCATCCTGGGCGGCGTCGGCAACATCATCAATCCTCTCTGCAAAGTTAAGGATTATCCTTCTACTCCCGGGCAGGAATGCCCCAGAGTACATCTTTTCCTCGATCTCTCTTCTCAGATCGTCTGCTCTGGATTCAAGGGAGGAAACCCTATCTACCTTTTCCTTTAAGGTCATGAAATCTTTTTTCTCGAGCGCACTGAAGGCATTTTTAAATTCACAAACAACCCGATAGGTCATATCCGCGTGCTCCTTTATCAATCGAATAGTTTCCTTCTCCCTCTCACCGGCCAATGCGGGTATTAGGTTAAATAATTTCATTTTATCCCTCCGTCTCTTTAGGAAATTACGAATGAGGAAATAAGAATATTAAACCCCGTGTGAACAATCATAGATATAGAAAACCCCCTTGTATCTATCCCGAAATTTCATTGCAGGTTTGCAGTTTTCTTCCAGGTAGTATCTAACTTCCTTCATAGAATATATTCCTGTTCTCCCCCTCCCTATAAAAAATTTGAAGTTCTCCGTTGCTTTGAGTTGATTCAGAACCGAATTTATATCTGTAACATTGGACCTGAATCTCATCACATTTGTGTCAATACAATCCAGTGCAATATACCTCTCAGAGAGGAGGGCGATCAATGGAGTGCTTGCAGAATCGCCAAATATGGTCTGACCTGTATCGGAATTCTGCCTAACATAACTGCTTATCTCGTCGGCCTTCTCGAAGAAACGTCCTTCGTGCATATTATACCTCTCGATTGTCGGTATGTAGGATATCAGTAACAGAATCACTATCACTCCATAGATTCTACCATTGACTTCCGAAAGCCCATTCAGGGAATAAGAGCCCAGAATAGCGAGGTAAGGGAATGCGAGGATAAAGTAAAAATCGTACACCTTGCTGAGGGTGACAAGGAATAATAAATACAGGATTGCGATCGAGAGATTCAGAATTAATTTTTTATTCAATTTCCTCACGAAAAAGACAATCAATACTGCCGTTAGGAAAACCTGATAATTCATCCCCAAAACCCTTGAGAATACTGCCGCATTATGAGATGGGTTTCCGGGTTTGAGTCCATGATATTCATATACTGGGATTAGATAGTTGTCTCCATAGAGGAATAAGAGGGTAAGGTTTACTATGCCGAACACGAGGATGAATGAAAAAATGAATGATTTCATACCTTCCCTATCCTTCAGAAGGAGATAGATGAAAAATGGGGGAAACAAAATCAGGGAATACAAGCCGGAAATGCCGGCAAGACCGAGAAAGAATCCGCTCTTCAGATATCTATCAGAAAAAAAGAGATATGTGGAGATCATCATGAACATGAGGGTTACACTAACGCCGGTTGGATGCGTGCTCGCCCTCAGTAGATCGTAGGAGAACAGAAAGAGCATAACAGCTAAAATAGATTCTCTCTTTCCCATATTCTCTCGAACAGTGCCATATAAAAAGATGGAGGATACCGTAATGGCTATTATCGAGACCGATTTAAGGAGGAGAAAATTAAATCCAAAGATCTTGAAAATTATGGCAAAAAGGAGAAGTGGGAGGGGGGGATGAGCATAAAAGAAATCGCCGTAGGGCATCTTTCCTTCCGCAATCAGCTTTCCCATATAAAAGTAGATATTCTCATCACCAACCGCATATCTAAGCCCATGTGTCTTTAGAAATAGAAAGAAAAGCACTATCGGGATGAAAGCAATATTGTAGCCATCCCACGCAGTGGTTTTTAATCTTATCCTCAAGACAACCATCTTTTGTATCTATATAGAAAAGATCGGCGAGTTCCTAAGGCAGGGGGAAGATAGTCCTGTTCTTCTCATTGGAGTGGAATTTTTCTCTGATGCAGTCGGCAAATTTGTCTACGATCCACCAGTAATAAGGTTCTGGCATCTTCTCCCTCACAATCTCGGGTGTATCATTAAAGGCATCGATAATAAATGCCTTTCTGTCCTCTGTTATGCACCACTCTACGGCATTAAAATCCAGGTCTATAGATGAGTTCAGCTTGATAGTTTTTTCGATGATGCTATCCTTTAGATCCTCTATCTGCTTCAAATCCGTGTATATGCTCTCACCCATGTCGAAGGGCTTTGGATTCCACTTCACCAACAGAACATCCCTCTTGTTGATGCAAAATACCCTGTAGTAATCCACATAGCTTATTAATTCCTGAACGAGCAATATATGCCTGAATTTCATGGCATCATAGAGGTTTTTTAATTCGTCCACTGAATTAACCTTATATACATTGTCCCAGGCATACCCATCAAAGGGCTTCAGGATACACGGAAATGATATCTCCTCGCAGATTCTATTCCAGTCTGGCTCACCGACCAGCTCATTGAAGTCGTACAGCTCATTTATCCTCGGCAGTACTATCGTCTTTGGATGTGATATCCCCAATGAGTCAAAATGCTTCGTATTGGATATCTTGTCTATCTCGGCAGACGAGAATGGATTATTTATAATGTAGGTTCCATTCAGTGCTAAATTCTTCATCAGCTCCCTCAGATAGGGGTCCATAAAACCCAATCTGTCAACTATAACCCTGTAGTCGGAGCCCACTGGGGCAGACTGTTCTCTGAAGAACACAAATTCTATCTCAAATTCACCCAATTTGGACATGACATCCCGGATGAATTGATCGTCCTTGTACTCCACTATACCTATCTTCATCTTAAATAGAAAACTCGCATTCTTAGCATAAAAATGTTTGAGGCAATAATTAGATCAGAATCTGAATCCCATCACATAGACCACCAGATATAATAGGAGGACTATTACCATCAGGAGTATGGTCAGGCCTATACCTATCTGTTCGTGCCTTTCCAGATGTCTTATCTTCTGTTCTTCCAGCTTTATTGCCAACTCCACGGCGTGTTCGGCCTTTATTAATTCCAGATAGAACAAATGAAATTTGTAGGAGATATACCTCATTGCCCCCATGGGATTTCTACAAAACCAAAGAAAAGCATTGGCCGCTTTTATCGCTACCTTATCCATCGTCGATGCAAATTTCGTCATTGGCTCTTTGCAGAACCATAAGAATAATCTTGCAGATTTTCTGTAGAGATAATCGAAGTCATAAGTGATCCTATCATGGGGCTTGAATAAATGTAAGCCAAGCAAAAAGATAATACCCGTCACTATAAGTAGCATTGATGTTCCAAGAACATGCTCCAGAGAGAAGGGATGATATTCTACAGGATTCGGGAGTATCTTAAATATTAGATCTGGATATGTTCCAATAGCAACGCATAGAAAAGCGGTGATCGACATGGCGATGAGCATAACCCCGGGGGCCTCTTTTACCTCAACCTCCTTTTTCCTGAAGAATCCATAATAACCAAGCTTCAGAAACGACAAAAATGTTCCTACAGATGCCAACTCAAGTAACAGCCACAGAAGCGGCAGGGAACGAGCTGCTTCTATCACCATGCCTTTGCTTATGAATCCATTAAATCCAACAACTCCGGAAATGGACAGCGCCGCTATTACAAATGTGACAGTAGTTATCGGCATCTTTTTCGCTAAACCTCCTAGTTCAGTCAGTTTATTTCTTCCAGTTCTGCAAATTACCGCACCTGCACACATAAAGAGCAATGCTTTGTACAGAATATGGTTAAATAGGTGTGCCATCCCTCCGTTAACCCCCAAGGTGGTTCCTATACCAATACCTGCAACCATATATCCAACCTGGCTGACGATATGATATGAAAGTAATTTCCTTACATCATTCTGTAACAAGGCGAAGGTAACGCCATAGAGTGCCATTATTCCTCCCATATATGCTACCGCTTCAACTCCCGGAAAGGTTCTTGCCAGGACATACACGCCGGTCTTTGTGGTATATACTGATAGGAATACTGCCCCAGGGATAGTCGCTTTTGGATACGCATCTGGTAACCATGTGTGAAGCGGAATAAACACGGTATTAAGTCCTACACCTATCAAAATCAGAATGTAGGAAAGACCAAAATCCATTGAAGTAATTTCAATTGAATTTGTTGTCCAGTAATGGATAACTATCCCTGCTAACAGACAGCCTCCTCCAAAGAGGTGCATCAGTACATATCTAAATCCAGCATCTATGGATTCCTTCTTTTTTCGATACCAGATCAAAAATAAGGAAGAGATTGCCATTAGCTCCCAGAAGAACAACAGGGTGAAGAAGTCTCCCGCAAAAACCACCCCCATGGAACTGCCGATATACCAGAACGCAGACAGGTGCTGTCCATTCTCCTTTACATTGAGGGAGTAAAGAATGCCTAAAAATCCTATTATGGCGAAGATATAGCCCACAAACAGACTCAACCTGTCTGCCTGAAGGAAGACGAGATCCATATCCTGAAATGAGAGGGTATAGCTAATTTGTGGTTCAATTAAAACCAAGTCTATAAGGGCAAGGAAAGGGATTAACAAGAGATAAATCTGTCTTACTCTCCCTTTAAGGAACGGTATCAGAAATGCCCCCAATAGAAATATTATTGCAGGTGGTACTGCATCCATTAAGGCACCTCCCTTTGGATAATCCGTAAAACCTTAATGGCTGTGATGAAATAAGCACAACCAGTAATTGCAAGCACCATACTGTATCCTGGAAAACACAGCACTTCATGCACCTGTCCTTCATCTCCATGCCCTTCATCTGTGTGCCCTTCGTACACATGTACTAATTCCGCACCCAATGTAAGTAGTGCGGCAAAAATCAAAATCAAGACTATGTTAAATTTCCATTTTTCCATTTCTATACCCCCACATTATTAATCATCTCTGTTGCTATTTGTAAAAACGGATTAAATGTTTCCGGTGCTATACATAGTATTATAGAGATTATTGCAGTGATCACTAATGGAATTAAGATAAAGGAGGGTGCTTCCTCAACCC
>QMZJ01000017.1 GCA_003663115.1 Candidatus Altarchaeales archaeon
GTACATGAGGGACAGGGTTTACAGGGCCCTCCGCAGTCTATGCCTTCCTCACACGCACCATCATGACAGTTCTGGATTCCATCGAAACAGCTCGGCATTGGCTTTGCCCCGTAACTACCACCGTGACCCCTACTGCTTTTGCTACTGCCCCCACCACCATACTTACATCCGCTCGTATATATCTTACAGTTAATACAACTCAGAGAACCATAATCGTATCCATAACTTTTACACGTCTTTCCCCCGAAGTCACTACCGTCACACTCTTCACCCGCTTTATTAATAACACCATCACCACAATAGGGTTCCTGCTTTATCGAGAAGGCGCTGAATCCATGGACATTAACCAAGAAATACTCCCCATCGGGTACATTACTAACGTCCGTTACCTTTTCCCAACTCTCCCGGCAACTCCTTCCAGAAAAGTTCCAATCTGCACACCTGTAAACTCCCAGATAATCCTTATCCTCATATCCGGTCCCGGAATAGCTCAGGTTTAATGTGGCATTTTCGATCACGTATGAATTATTTATTGCATATACCACCAGGTACCCCGATAGATCCAATCTATCAAAGCCAATTACTCTGTTATTATTCTCTGATAAGTTAACACCCCTCAGCAGGACTATCAGGGAGCTATTAAAGGTCGAGAACTGCAGGTCGTAGGTATAATTGGCTATAGTCAGAGCCACATCACCTATAGACTGGTTCCAGGCGATCAGGCTTCCGTCAAAGTATGCCCTCAGGGTAACATTCAATCCAGAGTTATTATAACTGATGGATGATGAATTGAACTGCATTCCCTCTTTGGATATGAAATAATCACTAATGTTTACTTCATTCCCGGCGGAGTCATTAGCAAAGAACGTAACGTTGTGTCTTCCCGTAATATTTGTGATGTAATCTGCGGGCGGATCAAGAACTACTCGGGATGAATCTGGTAGCTCTATAACTGCCCACGTCCTGTTCAGGTGCAAATCGGTTACATTCATAAACAGGGAGACATTACTCCCGTTAATCACGATCTTTGGGTTTATTGAATATCCAACAATGTTCGGCATTGTCGTATCCACTGTGACAGTAAAATTCTCGGAGGCATAGACACAATTTGATGAATTATCACAGGCATAGCAGTTCCACAGAATCCGTGAATCACTCAGGTTCTCTCTGATGAAGGTGCTCGAATTCGAGGTTCCAGATATGTTTTTACACTCATCTGCATCCCATACACCAGAATAATCCCAGTACAGGCATATACTGGATAATTGAGCGTTATCTGTCGCATTACAGGTGAAATTTACATCCCCACTGGAGAAGGATCCATTGTCCGGGGAGATCAATACCACCGCTGGAGGGGTGGCGTTCACCGTCAGATTCCTTACCTCTGTCTGGTTCCAGTTTCCGGCGGAGTCGTTCAGCCATACATAGTATGTGTAGAAGCCGTTTGCCACTACCTTGGTTATAACCGTATAACCTCCAGAATAACCGTAACTCTCGGGGGTTCCATTCCAGTTTAATATCAATGTATCCGGGTTTACCTCTGCGTGACTTACATTAATTATTATGGTACTAAAGTCCGTCTCAACCCCGCTTTCCGGCGTCGGCGGGAGGAAGCTTACTGTGGGTGGTGTCGTATCCAACCAGGTAATAACTCTTTTCATTACGCTATTTCTATCCTGAGAGTTATCTATCGCCTCAAAACCGAATGCAAAGTAAACCACCCTGTAATCACTTGTATTTGCCCTTATCGCACCACACCCATCTCCACTGTAGTTGAAGACACATGTAGAGTTGGCGTCTGCCGGTGCAATTTCGCTCGGCCAGGCTTGATTATTTGCACCATCCCCCCCAGAAATCCCTATGTTTAATCCATCTCCTATAGGGTCTCCAGCAACGCCTTCAAGAGAAAAGATGTCAGTATCATCTCGGAGATATTGTGCATGAAGATAATCTGAATAAAATGATGTTCCATTTATATCCCAACCAATATCCTGACCAGAGATAAACAGGCTGTTACCAGCATCAAGGTAGTTCTGGAGATTGTTCATATCTGTGGGAGTTAGAGTATTAAAGCTTCTATCACCCGTGAACCATATCACTATAGAGTAGTTGGAGAGAATTTCAGAGGGGATGGATCCATGGAAGGAGACATTCCAGTAACTGTATCTGTAGCCGTTGTTATTGATGGCATTTTCATAGTACTGTTCATAATCAGCTCCTCCATCATCATCCACAAGAAGGATTTCGGTTCCCGATACAAAGCCATCCCATTCAGTAGTGTTTTCGTAGTAGATGGATAGCCAGTTAATATAAACAGAATCCTCATCACAGGAGGAACAATTGAGGCCGTAATATGCTACATGTGTCTCATTGCTTCCTGACACGTACTTGAAACAATCATCTGAGCAGATCCTATAGAGGTTAAGTGAAGTAGTCCTTGGAATGAGGCCCAGAAACTCCCACACATCATCCAAGAAGTTGTAGATGTAGAGCCTGAATTTCTCTTCCGTTGAGTTCACTGTACTGTTGTGCCTAGCGAAGACGAATAATGAATCCATATTCTCGGACTCGAATGTGAAGGAAACGTTTAACCCGTTGCAGGATCCAGATGTTGTATTACAGTCTTCATCAAGTCTTATACTGCAGTTATCTATAAGATAAGTGTTAGATAGATTACCCTCTCCGATTTGACCTAAAAAGACACTTGTATTGGATGCGACATAACCTCCAAGTTTCTTATCCAAGTCGACAGAGTAGACATAATCCTCTATACCGCAACGCCCGTAGTCGACTTTGAAGTAGCCATTTCCTTCTGGACCCCAGTTTGCCCCCCAGCTATTCCTAACGATCCAGTACTGACCAGTATCGTTGAAGCCCACTAAAACTACCCCATGGTCGATGTTAGGGGGGACACCACCGCAATCAGAGCCATAGCTTAACCAGTCAGTCATGTCCATAGCGACAGAAAGCGGGCCCTCATCCATGAGATATTGTTTAATTATGTCTCTGTTGACTGATACACGCTCATAGTCATCTATACGCCACAATCTTCTATCCCAATCTGGGCATCTATTTGAACAGTCTGAATTACTCGCTTGATAGGGAAAACAATCCTCATCAGAGATACCGACCTCCTTGATAAATTCTAGGGCCGATTCGTGCCATCCACCACCACAGTCCCCTGCGCCACTGCAGCTTGAAACCAGATACTGTTCTGAAAGATCAGGATCAAGGTCCGTATTATTCTGTACAATATTGTATTTTGCCTCAACCGCTCCAACCGCGGAAAACGCCCAGCAACTCCCACAAGAGCCTTGATCCCTAACGGGAGTTAACCAATTTTTACCGTCTTTATCCCTCCAATCAAAACTACTGGGGGTTCCTATAGTTTTATCCCCTAGATTCTTGTTTGTTTCTTTTTTCAGAAATTTCTTATTAAGAGATTTATTGTAAACACTAAAAAGATTCTTCATAGGGGATGCTTTTAATTTCTTTTTTGAGAGTATAAGCTCCAGAGGCTCTTTTTCTTTTCCATCAGAGAGAATACAAACAGTACATTGGTTTGCCCAAGCACAATCTTTACTTATTTTCTGTTCATATCCCTGTTTTCTACAATAACTGAATTCTTTTCCACATTTTCCCTTATAGAAATCCCAAGCATTACAAGAGGAATCATCAGGGAGGACGCAGATACCCTCTTCTCCCTCTTCGGTTTTAATCTTTTTCCATATATACCCCATTTCCCTGCAGTAAACTGCTGCGGGGTTGGGTAAGCCTATTTCAGGAGTCCTATTAATCTCTTTGACATTTCCCAGAAGGTACTCATTACTCGGAGAAACCACAACACCGCACAGGGAGATAATAGCTAAGAATGCAAGGAAGAAAATGACAGATCTTCTTAAGAAAAATCCATTCGACATAAATGGTATTGTGAAAACGGGAATAAATATGTTAGAGCAGATCCCTGATGAAATAGAAGATCAGAACCAAGACGATTATGAATCCAATTATCGTCCCATCGTTGGTTGTGAAGGAGATTGCCCTTCCAATAATTCCCGGCTCTTGAACTACCGTGGTTGGGGGTTCAAGTTTTCTGATGGTTGTTGTTGTCTCTGTTGTAAAATCCAGATCCAGCATCATAACGCTCTCGGGGATGAAGGTCACTACCTGAATGGCTCTTGAGTTGCCAATATAGAAATCTATTGGAGTGTATCTACTCTCGTTTGTGGTTATAAGGATCCCATAAGTCCCTTCCTCAGTTGTGGTACAGTTTCCAACCTCAACATCCACGATCTTTGCGACTATTACCGTTCCGACGGGAGCGGGCCTTCCATCTATCGTTGCATCCCCGTAAACGAGCATGTGAGATGCCGCCGCCTCTTGAATTACCAAGATTACGAACAATAGCGCAAAATTCCTGATTTTCATATCATCAAATATATCTGTGATTGGAGGGATAAAAACGTCCTAAAGCGGGTATCGGGACATGTCTATTTTTGCGTAATGAGGAGTGGCTTCCTGCAGAAAATTCAACTACCTTTCCCGTCTTGTATGACCTCACTGCCGCTAATGGAATTAGACCAGGGCATTATCACCCAACCCTTAGCACTTGTCAACACCGGAAATATAGATTTTTAATCTCGATGAAAACTCCTTGCAACGAAGCAGGCAATTCCTGGTGCTATCAATAGAATCGCTATTAATGCCGTTAGAGAACCGAACTCTGGTACTGGTTGACCTCCCACTCTCTTAACTATTACTTCTATATCTATCTCCCCGCTGTCAATACAGCAACAGCAACCATTACAAGTGCTTCCTCCAGCAAATTTTATCACTCCAGTATCTTTATCTATATCGCAATAAACATCTCTTCCCCTGGTGTCGTTGTTTACCGAATTTTTAACTATTGATGTAATCTTCCACCCGGAATCGGGATTAACAACAACCTCTCCTTTTACGTAACCATTCCCTCCACAGGAACAATCAGCTTTTGAAGCCCCCCTAATTAAAATCCTGTAAGTACTATCATCAACATATTTTCTTTCCACAACCCAAGGACCCTTTCTTATAGCTCCATCTTTTTCATATAGATCTCCCCAATAGCCATAGGCTCCGCATCCTCCAACCTCTGAAGAACAACACTCCCTGCCATGATATTCAGTATATAGATTATCTGAAGAACCATTTAATTTTGCATAATAGGTTTTACCAATTTCGCCTGGTGTTGAAGAAAATGGGTAAAATGCATTGCAGTGAGCTGTATCGAATCTCGCAGAAACATCCCATGTCTGTGCCGATACAGAAACGATTTCCAGCTGCAGTAACAATATCAGAGATAACAAAAAAGTCACAATGGTCCCATAAAACATTCTTTTATTTGTTTTCATCTACAACCACCTCATTGACAATGTATAGTAAAACAGTCTTAATTATATCATATTGAATATTTAAAAAGTAAAATTAGGATAAATTTCAATTAATATGAGATTTTTGCGTATATTATTTAGAATATTTCGTTCCAGATGACGATCCAGAATTTTTTAACCTCGCAATCCTAAATTCAACCACAGTAAAAATGGACATATCGGTAATCGGAGCCGGGTACGTTGGTCTGATAACCGCTGCTGGTTTGTCTGAAAAAGGTCACAATGTCACATGCGTTGATATACAGAAGGAGAGGGTAGAACTGATAAATTCGGGGAGGGCCCCCCTGTTTGAGGAGGGATTAGAGGAGATACTAAAGAGGAACGTGGGAGAAAATCTGAGAGCGACCACCGATCTGGAGAATATCCTCAACACCGATGTAACCTTTATCTGCGTTCAAACGCCCGCCGATTTCGATGGAGCTGTAGACCTGAGATACATAAAAAAGGCAGTGAGTGATATGGGAAAAATTCTAAGAAAGAAGGATTCGTACCATGTCGTGGTTGTAAAGAGCACGGTCCCCCCGGGCACTACGGAGGAGATATTAATACCTTTACTCGAAAAAAATTCGGGGAAAATTGCCGGGAAGGATCTCGGGGTTGTTATGTCCCCCGAGTTTCTGAGGGAGGGCCTGGCTATGAGGGACTTCTTAAACCCGGACAGGATAGTTATTGGAACCTATGACAAAAGAGCCGTAAAGATCGTAAAGAGGATATACAATGCTAACTGTCCAGTTTTTGAAACAACCCCCAAAACGGCCGAGATGATTAAGTATGCGTCCAACATTTTTCTGGCGACCAAGATCTCTTTTATTAACGACATAGGGAACATATGCAAGAAATTGGGTATCGATGTATACGAGGTTGCGGAGGGATTAAGCCTTGATCACAGAATAAACCCCCATTCAATGAGAGCCGGTCTGGGTTGGGGGGGTTCGTGTTTTCCCAAGGATATCAGGGGGTTGGTTCATAAGTCCAGAGAGCTCGGGTACGAGCCGAAGCTGGTAGATGCGGTAATCCAGATAAATGAGGAACAACCAAAGATCATGGTGAGACTGGGAAAGAACAAACTCGGCTCCTTGGAAAATAAGAAGGCAGTTGTCCTTGGATTGGCCTTTAAGGGGAACACGGATGATGTGAGGGATAGTCAGGCATTTCCAGTTATAGAGCTCCTGCTGAGGGAGGGCGCTGAGGTAACAGCATACGATCCAAAGGCTATGGAAAACGCAAAGAAGGTTCTGAACAATAGGGTAAGGTTCGCCGATAGCGCCGAAAAAGCCCTGAAGGATGCCGATATCGCATTTATAACAACCGACTGGGATGAGTTTAAAAATATTAGCTTCGATGGGATGAAACGGAAGATTGTTATAGATGGGAGAAATATACTGAGAGACAGGAGGGATATAGACTACGAGGGCCTGTGCTGGTAAAAATGTCCAGAATTCTGATAACCGGGGGGGCGGGATTTATAGGTTCCCACCTCTGTGAGAGGCTCCTTAGGAGGGGGAATCAGGTATTTTGCATTGATGATCTGAATGACTCCTATTCCCCAGATATAAAGAGAAAAAATCTGGGAAGGTGCATGCAAAACAAAAATTTTATGTTCTATAAAGAAGACATCCTGAACAAAAGGAAAATGGAAGAGATAATAAAGAAAGAGGAGATCGAGAAGATAGTTCATCTCGCAGCAAGGGCCGGCGTAAGACCATCCATCAAACAACCTCTTTTATATTCCGAGGTAAATGTCCGGGGAACCCTGAACCTCCTGGAAATAACAAAAGATAGTGGGGTTGAACACTTCATCTTTGGCTCCTCCTCGTCGGTCTATGGAATAAATTCAAGGATTCCGTTCTCGGAGGACGATAGATTAGATAAGCCAATCTCCCCGTATGCGGTATCAAAGATCGCCGGGGAATTATTCTGTTTCAACTATAGCCACCTCTATGGAATCCCGATAACCTGTCTAAGGTTCTTCACGGTATATGGGCCGAGACAGAGACCCGAGATGGCCATCCATAAGTTTACAAGGTTAATAGATAATGGAAGAGAAATTCCGATGTACGGCGATGGCACAACGAAGAGGGATTATACCTATATTACGGATATAATTGATGGAATTATCTCATCCCTGGAGAAGAGATTTAAATTCGAGATATTCAATCTGGGCAGCTCTAAACCCGTTGAACTAAGGTATCTGATCTCATTGATAGAGAAGAGCCTCGGTAAAAAAGCGGATATAAAACGGCTTCCCGAACGGCCCGGGGATGTCCCCATAACCTGTGCCGATATCTCCAAATCCAGAAAGATTCTCAATTATGATCCAAAGGTTTCTATAGAGGAGGGCATCAGAAGGTTTACGGAATGGTTCAGATCCGGAGGGGAAAATTAATGCATGCAAGATGGACTTTTCAACGTTAACCGATGTATACCAGGAACTTGAAAAAACGAGCAGCCGGCTTGAAATGACCTCCATAGTCTCAGAGTTCCTGAAAAGGGTTCCCGAGGAAGAGCTTCCAGTAATCCTTCTGTTCATCAGGGGGAGGGTCTTCCCGGCGTGGAGTGACAAGGAGCTGGGAATCGGAAACAAATTGATTATAAGAGCAATTTCAGCCGTATCGGGAGCTTCAGAGGCCACAGTGGAGAACAGGATAAGGGATATGGGGGATACAGGATTGGCCGCAGAGTCCCTGTTGGTGAAGAAGGCACAGACCACTCTGTTCAGGGAAAAATTGACCGTTATGAAGGTATACGAGAACCTCCACAGATTAGCCTCCCTATCGGGAAAGGGCTCTCAGGAGAGGAAGATATCATATATTACAGAACTGCTTTCCTTCGCGGAACCTACCGAGGCAAGATACATAGTCAGATTGATTCTGGAGGAGTTGAGGCTGGGCGTCGGGGAGGGTATCGTGAAGGATGCAATTGCGCGGGCATTCCAGGTAGATCCAAAACTCGTGGAGAGGGCATATTCGATATCCTCGGATCTGGGGGAGGTCGCGAGAATTTCGAAATTAGAGGGTGATGAAGGACTCAGGAAAGTAACCTTAAAGACCTGCAGGCCCATTGAGGTAATGCTCGCGCAAAAGATCGGGGGTATTGAAGAGGCTATAGAAAAGTTTGGGGAGACGGCCTTCGAGATAAAGTATGATGGTGCAAGGATACAGATACACAAGGAAGATGGTAGAATAGAGTTATATACGAGAAGGCTGGAGAATGTAACCAGGCAGTTCCCCGAGATAGTTAAATCGGCCAGGGAGAATATAAGGGCGAGGTCGGCAATCGTGGAGGGTGAACTCGTCGCGATAAAATCAAAAAAAGACAGGCGTCCCAGACCATTTCAGGACCTATCGAGGAGGATAAAGAGAAAGTACGACATTCCCGAGATGGTGAAGAATATTCCGGTAGAGGTAAACCTCTTTGATCTGGTTTTCTATGATGGCGAGAGCAAGATTGGGGACGAATTTAGAGATAGAAGGAAACTATTGGAGAAAATTATCACAGAAACAGATATATTCAGGCTTGCAGATCAGATAATTACGGATAACGTGAGGGAGGCGGAGAGATTCTACAGGAATGCACTAAGCCTGGGACACGAGGGCGTGATGGCAAAGAACCTAAGAGCGCCGTATCAACCGGGAAGCAGGGTCGGGTATATGTACAAGATAAAGCCGGTAATGGAAACCCTGGATCTGGTGATAATAGGGGCAACCTGGGGGGAGGGTAGAAGGGCACACTGGTTGGCCTCCTTTCTGCTTGCCGTATCCGATCCAGATACGGGGAGGTTTTTAACCATCGGGAGGATGGGTACCGGATTTACCGACGAGGAATTCAAGGAGATGACGGAGCTACTGAGGGGAGAGATTACAGAGCAGGTAGGAAAGGAAGTACGGCTTAAACCAAAGATCGTCGTAGAGGTTGCCTACGAAGAGATCCAGAGATCCCCGACCTACTCTTCAGGATATGCACTGAGATTTCCGAGGCTCGTTCGAATAAGGACGGACAAGGGTCCAGAGGATGCCGATACCCTGCAGAGGGTTGAAGAGATTCTAAAGGGTGTTACTACCTGAATTGAATTCATTTTAGGATTTTCATCAGTGTGGCGCAGAGTCCCGCTCTGTGATGAAATCCCTCAGTCTTTTTATTGCACAGAGCTTTTCTTTTCTCTCCAGCTTTGCCTCTTCCACGGCATCCTTTAACATCATCGTAGATTCATCCATCAATCCACGGTTCACGGGATACGGATGACCGTCCTTTCCCCCATGAGCGAAGGAGAATTTCGCCGGATCCCTCCAGCTCGGCTCTGCGCCATAAACCAGTTCCGAGATCAGTGCCAGGGCCCTTATTCTCTTTGGACCCATTCCCCTCAATGCCACCAGTTCCTCATAATTCTCCGGCTGGAGCTCATAGGCCCTCTTCAGGATCTCCATTCCACCCCTCCCTATATCCACCTCCAGCACGGGATGATGCCCGGGCATCACGAGTTCCTTTCCAAAATCCGTTAGAAGCATCTGCCCCCTTCCGAAGTACCGTTTCAGGTGTTCGGGGTTGTCCCTTACCAGATCAACGCTTATCTTCCTCGCCTCTTCACTCTCATTAGCTGTCATATCCAGGGTTTTCCTCTCGAAGCGATCCGCACAGATGCCAGAGTGGGGCTCCTCAACAAAGCTTTTGACATTATCGGAGAGCCAGTGGTATCTCCTCGCATATCTATCGTTCATTCCCTGCTGTACAACCACCCAGTCGCCCTTCTCCGTAAAAAAGAATGAATGGTGATAAAGCTGATAGGAATCCTGAATACAGGAATTATCCACCTTCGCGGACATCTTGCTTGCATATTTCAGGCTCTCTATTTTCCTTGAGGATAAAGGAAAAATTTCTGCCGTCTGTTCGATCTCCATGGGTGTTCTTCTGGATGTGCTACCCTTTCCCCCAGTAACCTTTATTCCCAGTTCCTCCGGATCTATGGCCATCTTTAAGGCCCCACAGGTGGTAGTAGTTGTTCCAGACGAATGCCAGTCAAAACCAAGGACACAGGAGAACGCCTGAAACCAGTAAGGATCGGAAATCCTCCGCAGAAACTCCTCCCGGCCGTACTCATAAACGAGAACCTCGGTGATCCCGGAGGCAAGTTTAACCATCCTCCTGAAGAGCCACCTCGGGGTCCTCCCACCGTGCAGTGGCAGATCGGCGGTGCCAGTTCTTTTCATCTTTCCTTCAATTAACATTCTCCATTCTAGTATAAAAAGCCAGAGAGAGCATATTCGAGGTTTCGACATTAATAGGCATCGAAGTGAACCGAATGCCCCCTTATCTGCACAGATCATAGATTTACTCTTTTGCCTCCTATATTATTTCATTGAGATGAAAATCATGTACATGAACCGGAGGCATGGGGTTGTGAAGCTTCAGGTAGAGAACCTCGATGACCTGTGGTACCTGAGCGGAGTAATAAATAAGGGAGACCTCGTTAGGACAAAGACGGAGAGGAGAATCAAGGCGAGGGAGGATATGGCGAGGTCTAAGAAGGGCGAGAGGAGGGTCTTCACCCTGACCGTCAGGGTGGAAAAGGCAGACTTCAACCCGGATTCGGAAACCTACAGGATCTCCGGGATAGTGGAACAGGGACCCGAGGATCTTATCTCAATGGGCTCACACCACACATTCAACGTTGAGAAGGGAACCACGCTGAAGATAATAAAGGAGAGGTGGTCGTCCACGGATCTGGATAGATTAAGGGAGGCGGAGAAAGCGGCCCGGAGACCGAAGATCCTTATAGTGGTGGTGGATGAGGGAGAGGCAACATTCGGTCTGATTCGCGAATCCAAAATTGAATACCATGAGCTGTCAAGGTCGATAGGGGGGAAGTATGATATCAGGGGGAGGAGGGAAAGGAAGATGGAATTCTATGGAGAAACGGCAAAATTCCTATCGGAGATGCTCTCGAGGGAGAACATATCTGCGATAATTATCGCGGGTGCGGGCTTCGAGAAGGAGAACTTCCGAAGATTCCTGTCAGAGAAGTATCCCGAGCTGGCTGAGAGAGCTGTCGTGGAGAATATCAGCTCTCACGGCAGGAACGGGGTAAGTGAGGTAATGAAGAGATCCAAGATCAAGAAAATTATCGAGGAGATTACCTCCGCGAGGGATGTGAGATTGGTCCATGAACTATTGACGGAGATAGGAAAGGGCTCGGGGCTCGGGATTTATGGACTGAAGGATATAGAAACTGCCGCGGGTTTGGGTGCTATAAAAAAACTCCTCGTATGCGATAATTTCTTCCTTAAAAATAGAAAGAGGCTCGAGGATTTGATGTATATGGTAAAATCCGCAAGGGGCGAGGTACATCTCATCAATCACAGGGGAGAGGCCGGCAGGCAACTGAACTCACTTGGGGGGGTGGCAGCCCTGCTCAGATACCCGGGGCATCAGTACGGGAACAAGTAAATCAGACCTTAATCTCACCGTGCATTACCTCCCTCTCATCGAGCCCGTATCTCTCCATTAATGACCTCAGGTGTTTCAGATAGAGTGATGCGAATTCCCTTATGCTATCCCTTAATTTCTCATCCTTCATCCTCCTGGGATCATGAAGAAGCAGGACAATCCATTTCATATTCTTCTTAACCTCGAGATACTTCCGCCAGTTCTTTCTCTTTTCCATACCCTCTGTAAAAATTCCTAAACTCACCAGTTCCTGGATATGGGCAATTATCGTTTTATTCGAATACGGCATGGATTTAATCAGATCTTGTTGATAGATCCTCTTCTCCACCCCGGATTCAACACAGAATCTCTTCAGGATCTCCAATTTTATCTTTGAGCCAAATACCCTCTGGAGGAGCATAATCCTCCTTTCCCTGTCCTCCGGCAGGAAGACGATGCATGGTATCTCAGACATCTTCCCTTATTTTTTATTTTATTTATTAAGTTTAAATGTAATTAATAACATTTCTGTGTTATTAACTACACTAAATAAATAGAAGATGAAAATTCCCGAGACCCTTAAGCTCACTACCATAGGTGTCTTTGCTGCACTTACCATAATCCTGAACATTTTTCCTTTACCCTCAATTGGTTATGTAAACCTCAGTGCAGTTATAGAAACAATTGCAGCAATTGTTGCTTCAACGGGATTTTTGGGCGGGATCGGTGTTACAGTTGGTTCCTTAGTGTATAATCTATACAGACCAAGCACACTATTCCTCCATGCGGGATTCCTCACGATGGCATCGGGCGCAATTTCTATAGCCCTAATAATGTACAGAAGATACGAGATTATAATCTTAGCGATCACCCTCCTGGGGTTATTCTTCATCGCTCCGGGGGATGTGTATGTTCCAGTATGGACGCTCTGGGACAAATATCTTGCGGTGATATTGGTCTTCCCAGCAATCTCTCTGGTCAAGAAAACCTTTAAGAAAGAGCTCAACAAAAAATACCTATTCTTCACAGTATTCCTGGTATCCTTCATTGGCTTGGAGATGGATGCAATGATGGGCAATCTCCTGTTTGGGTTGTATGGTTATTCTATTCTTGGATTAACACCAGATCAGGTTGCCGATCTCTATATACCCTTTGCCATCGCGGCAGCCTGGGAGAGAGTAATAGTGGCGTTCATCTCAACACTTATAACGGTTCCACTCGTAATTGCAGTAGATTCAAATCCAAGAATCAGGTGGTTGATCTATCGTGGTTGATATGATAGAAATTGAGAATCTCTCCTTCTCTTTTCTCGGGGTAAAAAAGCCCGCATTAAAGAATATAAATCTGAGGATAAAACGGGGAGAATTTGTGGCAATTCTCGGTCCAAATGGTTGCGGAAAAACAACTCTAGCACTTTGTATGACTGGAATCATTCCACACTTCTTTCGGGGGAAGCTTGAGGGCAGGGTCCTGATCAATGGCAAGGACACAAGAGAGAATGAAATTCACGATATCATCTCGGA